>JAYRDY010000001.1:0-48722 GCA_041909215.1 Cloacibacterium sp.
ATAGAAATTATTTTTATTGATGAATATCTGGAAGAAAATCCTTTAGAAAAAACCAAAATTATTGAAGTTTTTGGCAAACTTTTAGGTAAAGAAAAAAAAGCAAAACAGAAATTTACAGAAATTGAAAAGAATTATAATCTTTATAAAAATTTAGCGCAGAAATCTCCTAAAAAACCAATGGTTCTGAGCAATGAAATCTACGGAAACCAATGGTTTGTAGCAGGAGGTAATTCTAGCTTGGCTCATTTTATAAAAGATGCCAATGCCAATTATATTTTTGGAGACAACAACGAATCAAAATCAACCCCTAAAACATTTGAAGAAGTCTTTGCCAAGGCAGAAAATGCAGATGTTTGGGTGAATGTAGGCAATCATAAGCAAAAAAAAGAATTGCTACAGATTAATCCTAATTATGCTAAAATGAAAGTCTATCAAAAAGGGAATATTTACACACTTTCTGGCAGAGAAAAAGGCAATGCAAATGATTATTTTGAAAGTGGTGTAGTGCGTGCAGATTTGGTTCTGAAAGATTACATTAAAGTTTTCCATCCCAATATTTTCTCAAAAGATTCGTTATTTTACATTAAAAAACTCAAATAGTTCTTTATTTTTGCAAAAGGTTCTTATTTAATTATTATCATCAACCAGTTATATATGTGGAAATTCATCAAAAAAATATTTTACGTTATTGCAATAGTGAGTATTTTTTCTATTATTTGGGGGAGATTTTTAAACCCAATTATAACCATAACGCAGATTGAAGGTCTTATTAAATATCAAAAATTAGACAGAGATTATATTAGTTTTGATGATATGGGCAACAACGTAAAAAAAGCGGTAATTGCCAGCGAAGATCAAAATTTTTACAGACATAAAGGTTTTGATTTTGATGCGATACAAAGAGCTTTTAAACATAATGAACAAGGGAAAAAAATTAGAGGCGGAAGTACCATTTCACAACAAACAGCCAAAAATATTTTCCTTTGGAATGGCAGAAGCTATTTCAGAAAAGGTTTAGAAGCCATTTTTACTTTTGTGATAGAAAAAGTTTGGAGCAAAGACATCATTTTAGAGCGTTATCTCAATTCCATAGAAATGGGACAAGGCGTTTTCGGGGTAGAAGCTGCATCTCATTACTATTTTGGGAAATCAGCTAAAGATTTAACAAAATCAGAAGCCGCTTGGATTGCAGTAATTTTGCCAAGCCCGAAAAAATATGATCCCAAAAATCCTTCTTCTGGCCTTCAGAGAAAGCATAATTGGGTAATGAGGCAGATGAGAAACGTAGTATTAGAATAATAAAAATTAGAAAGTGAGTTTATTTTTTTCAGAAAAAGAAAACAGTTCTGTTTTACTTGAAAGATATTTTTCTATCAAGAACGAAACTCATGATTTGAAACCACTTTCAGAGATTTTTCAGGCGCTTCAAAACGAAAATATTGAAGATTTTATACTTTTCTTAAAAGAAAACGAAGAAATTAGAAGCCATTTTGTTTATTACATTCAAAGTGTTTTTTTAGGAAGAAGTTTCAATCTTTCTCTTACAGAAGCCAATATTCTTTCAGAGGATTCTTTCTTCCCAGAACTCAGAAAAAGACTTCTTTCTAAAATTTTACCTCCTGTAGAAGATGAAAATACAGTCTCTTACGTTATTTCTAATGTTTTTTTTAGAGATAAATCAGACTTTAAATTCATAAAAAATATTTCTAGAAAACAGTCTGATGAATTATTTAGACTTTTAGAAATAGATAATCTTTTAGATTTGCCAAAAGTGAAGAAAGAACTTCTTTTTTCAATGAATATTTTGGCGTGGCGCGTTATTGGGAATGCGCTGGAAGTAGATGTTCTTAAAATGGCGCCAGAATACAAAAATTTCGATAATCCTTTTTTAGCCTTACAAAAAGAGTTGGAGTTTTTAATTCAGGATTTTAAACAAGATCGTCATTTGGTTATCACTTCCAAAGATGCACATTATAAGCAAATAAAAATCTATCTTCAACAAGGTTTTGCTTTTGTAAGTAAAGCCTTCAAAAATGCTTCTAAATACGGCATTTCTAGTAAAATTAATCTTGCTTTACTTAAGATTAGACAACAGTTACAAAGAATAGCAGAGATTTTAGAATTATTAGTGATTGATAAGCAAGAAGATGTTATGATTAAATCTAAAAACTTGGTTATCAATGTTTTAGATTATAAATCTCATAGAAATAACCTTAGAGATTTAATTTATGATAGCACAACGCTACAATCTCATCTTATTACCACGCATACTGCAGAAACAGGGGCAAATTACATTACTTCTTCACCTAAAGAGTATTTTAAAATGCTTAAAAAAGCAAGTGGAGGAGGTATGATTGTTGGTGCTTTGTGTGTACTCAAAATGCTTTATTCTCATGTTCCTGGTAGCGATTTTTACCACGCATTTTTATATTCATTCAATTACGCAATGGGTTTCATTATGATTTATTTGATGAATTTTACCCTTGCTACAAAACAACCCGCAATGACGGCCGCTACAATGGCGAGAGTACTTTCTGAAGGTAAAAATACCAATAGAAATTATTTGGATTTTGCACATTTGGTTTCCAAATTATTCAGAAGTCAGTTTATTGCTTTTGTAGGTAACGTTTTGTGGAGTTTTCCTGTGGCTTTGGCTATTATTTATGGTTTGGAAGTGCTTTTCGGTCAAAATTTTGCCATCGAAAAATCTACCACTTTACTCAAAGATATAGATCCTTCAAAATCGAAAGCCATATTACATGCTTGTTTAGCAGGTTTTTATCTCTTTATTTCGGGCATTATTGCGGGCAACGTAGGCAACAGTTCAGTTTTTTATAAAATCCCTGAAAGGATTGAGAAAAATCCTTTCATAGTAAATCTTTTCGGAGTTGGTTTTGCAAAGAATTTATCTGCTTTTTATTCCAGAAATTGGGCTGGGATGATGTCTAATTTTTGGTTAGGAATTTTCTTGGGTTCTACCGCAACAATTGGTAAGTTTTTTGGTTTAGATTTAGATATTCGTCATATCACTTTTGCTGCAGGTAATTTTGCTTTAGGGCTTTATGGTAAAGAGTTTTCTGTTGATGTTTCTACCTTTTGGATTTCTTTTTTCACCGTTTTTTTAATCGGGTTTTGTAACTTTATTGTAAGTTTTGGCTTATCTATGTTTTTGGCTTTCCGTTCTAGAAAATTAAATTTTGGCGAAGTAAGAATTATCAACAGAAGTATATTTAGATATTTTCTAAAAAATCCTTTAATTTTCTTTTTACCAATTCGTTCGGTTTTAGATGAAAGAGCGAGAAAATTGGTGGAAGAAACTACAAAACATACAAATCATTAATTTTTTCCGTACCAAATTCTTCCTGAAATTTCTTCAGAAAAAACGTTTTTCTCATTCTGAAATCATTTTTAAAAAGAGCAGATTTTATCTTGATTTCTAGAATTTTATCTCTGTTAAAATTTACAGATTCTATCTCTTGAAACATTCTTTCATCCAGATAATCTTCTAAAAAATCTTTCACTTCTAAAGCGAATAATTTATTTTCGAAGCCATAGATTTTGGCAAAACTTTTCACCAATTCAGAACTTTGATATTCTCTTTTCTTTTTCATGTCTTTGCGAGCGTAGCGAAGCAAATTGTTTTTTATTTTCCCACAGATTTCACAGATTTTTATCAGCAAAATTTGCTTAATCAGCGAGCGTTTCTATTTTTTACTATGTTTTTTATCTCTTTTAAGACAAAACTTACGGCCTTTTTTTTAAACCAGAAATTCCATATTTTCAGAAGTTACAATTAAGTAAAAATCTTATTTAGATTGATTAATTTTTAAATGATTTTCAACTTCTATTATTGTCTTCATTTTAATTGGCTCTTAAATCTCAAAAATTTTTGATTCTTCATTAATCCTTTTTACCACAGATTCTGTGCGTTCTTTGTGCGTATCAGTAATAAAAATTTGCCCGAAGTTTTGTTCATTCACCAATTCTATCAACTGCGAAACTCTATTGTCGTCTAATTTATCAAAAATATCATCCAAAAGGAGAATAGGATTTTTATTGGTAATTTCTTTAATTCTCTTGATTTGAGCCAATTTCAAAGCAATAAGAAACGATTTTTGTTGACCTTGACTTCCAAATTTTTTAATCAAATTCCCGTTCATTTCGAAACGCAAATCGTCTTTGTGAATTCCTTTCGATGTGTAAGTAAGAAGCCTGTCTTTATCTAAGTTTTCTCTTAAAATTTCATCAAAATTTTGTTCGCTTAAATTGCTTTCATAAACCACCGTAACTTTTTCGTTTCCTTTAGAAATGATCTCGTAAAAATGCTGAATTGTTGGGAGAATTGAGGCAACAAAACGTTGTCTTTTTTCAAAAATTTGAGTTCCGAATTTGGTTAAAGGTTCGTTATAAATCTCCAAAGAATCTGCATCGAAAGTTCTGTTTTTTGCAAAATATTTTAGCAAAGCATTTCTTTGCAGAAGCGTTTTTTGATACTGAATTAAGTGGTAAAGATATTCAGAATCGGTTTGCGAAATCATCGCATCCAGAAATTTTCTACGGCTTTCTCCACCATCAGAAATCAGGTTGGCATCATAAGGAGAAATCATCACACTGGGCAAAAAACCAATGTGGTCTGCCATTCTTTCGTAGGTTTTATCGTTTTTTTTGATGATTTTTTTGCTGTCTTTTTGCAAAAGAATTTTAATGATGTCGCTTTTTTCTTCGTTTTCAATCTCAGCTTCTATATTGAAGAAATCTTCATTTTCTTGAATGTTCTGAAAATCTGAATTTCCTAAAAAACTTTTCCCCATTGATATATAATGAAGCGCATCGAGAATATTGGTTTTACCAGCGCCATTATTTCCTACAAAACAATTGATATCCGCAGAAAAATCGAATGATTTTTCGGAATGATTTTTAAAATTGATGATTTTTAAGTTTTTAACGAACATTCAGCAAAATTACTTTATTAAAATGAGAATTAAAAACGGCAATGTGCTCAAACTTTCCATTAAAAAGGAATAATAAAAATCTTCTCTTTTTCTGTCTGAAAAATAGACCAGAATTGTTGCAATAATTGAGGTGAAGAAAAACGCTACAGCAAAGTCTGATTTCAGAAATTTTATCGCTAAAACAGAACTCAAAAATAGAAATAGGTAACTTAGATATTTAGTGTTTTGAATGCCAATTTTTTTAGGTAATGTAATGAATTGGTCTCTTTCTAAATCCCGAATTTCAAATGGGAAAATAATGGCAGAAACGAAAAAAAAGATAATAAAAAACCAACTCCAGTTAAAATGTGCTAAAGGAAGCCAAACCAAACTCATTGCCCAAACAAAACCTACGTAAAATGTTTTGATGATAGAAAATTCTCTGAGATTTATGCTCAGAAAGTCTGCATTGTAAATAAATCCTAAAAATAAGACAATCAGCCATTTAATGTAAAATTGAATGTCTAGAAATTGATAAATTAATACATTTATTATGAAAAATCCAACCACATTAACTAAAAGAGCATCTTTCTTTTTGTGAAACACAGTGAATAAATATCCGTTCCAAAAAGTAAGGAAAAGTACCATTGCTAAAGGTAAATGGTAAGATTCTTGCTCTTGCAATACGAAGATTCCTAAGCTAATCGCACAAAAAGAAACGTAGAATTGTGACTTTAGAAGGATATTTTTCACTAAATTTAAAAAGTTCATTTTTCAAAAATAAACGATATGAAAAATCTGACCAAAATCTTATCTCTATTTATTTTAATTTGTTTTTTATCGCCGATGAAAGCACAAAAATTTTACGATGACCAATGGAAGAAAATAGCCAAAAACTATGAAAGTGGTCAATATAAATCTAATCTTCCGATGATTTTGGAGATACAAAATCGAGCAATAAAAGAAGATAATACCGTACAGTTGATTAAATCTCTGAAAGCAGAATTTAGTATTGTAAATCTTACAGAAGATGATACAAAAAACGATGCAGCTTCCCAATTTTTTAAAAAATTACAAACGTTTGATCAAAAATTAAATGGAGAAGAAAAATTGGTGTATCAAGTTTTGTTAGGCGATTTTTTAAAAGATTATTATGACCAAAATCAATGGGAGATTAACCAAAGAACCAATATTAACACTTCGGCTTCTCTCAGTGCAGAGCAAGATTTTGCACAGATTGAAACTTGGAGTAAACTCGATTTTAAGATTTTTTTCGCAAAGCATTTTACCGAACTTTCTAAGCAAGATTTAGCGTTACAAAAAATCCTAATTTCTAAATATGCGGAGATTTTTAACGAAGTAGAAGATATTGCGTATTTCCCTGCTTTTTTTGATTATAAATCAATGCAATATATTGATTATCTTCAGGATAATAATTATTTTACTAAAAATGAATTGAAGGAAAATCAACCCAAAATCATTAAAATTTATGATGAATTAATTGCTAAAAATTCAGGTAATTCTAAATTGTATTTTCAGCATCAAAAACTAAATGATGATTGCGCTTTTAGCAGTTGTAAAAACAAACAAGAACAACTTTTGGCGCTTTATGATTCTTCTACAGAAGGCGATTATAAGGTGCTGATTGCTCAAGAAATTATATCAAACTTTCAACAAAAACAAAAATTTGAAGATGCGCTTTCTTGGGTTGAAAAAGTAAAAAAAGCTTATCCAAAATCTAAGTTTTTAGAGAATATTAAAAATCAGGAAAACCAAATTAAACAACCTTATGTTACGATAAAATTCGAGACTTCAGCTTTGGCCAACCAGCCAATTCATCTCGTTTCAGAATATAAGAATACCAATCAGTTTTCGCTCAATATTTACGAAGTAAAAGACGATTATCAAGGTTTTTTGAAATATATTTATAATTCTTGGCAACCCGAAAATTATACCAATCTCAAGAAATCTTTGGTGAGAAAAGAAAATTATGATTTACCAATAACTGTAGATTATAAAGCGCATAAAACTTCACTTGAAATTAAACCGCTTCCTTCGGGAATTTACGTGGGAGAATATTTGGTAGAAGGTAAAATTCAGGATAAATTCTATTTTATTGCAGCCAATTCTAGAATTATTTATCAAAATAAAAATGATAGAAAATCTTTAGAAAATCAGTTGAAATTAGTAAGCCGTGATCATGGGAAAATACTGCCGAAAGAAAATCTAGAATTCTACGAATTTTTGCAAAGACAAAACATAGAAAAATCTTCTGGAAGTACTGATGAAAAAGCAGTTTTTAATATTCCGACAAGTAAAAATCAGGATTATTATAGAACGATTTTGGTGCGCCAACCGAAAACCAATGATTTTAATTTGATACAAGCTTACGGAAACCAATATGGAGAAGATTTTAGGAAAAAAGATGCAGAACAAGCGCAAATTTTCTTGGATAGAGAAATTTACAGACCTGGGCAAATTGTTTATTTTAAGGTAATTGCAACTGCTTTTAATGCATCAAATAACGCTGAAAAAGTGGCTTCTAATGTGAAGCTAAATATTGTTTTAGAAGATGTAAACGGCGAAGAAATTTCTAAACAAACTTTAACGACTAATGAATTTGGTTCTTTAAACGGAAGTTTTACGCTTCCGCAAGGGAAACTGAACGGTCAGTTTTCTATTATTGTAGATAGTGACGATGTTAAAAATTTAGACTTCAGCGGAGAAAAATATTTTCGTGTTGAAGAATACAAACGCCCGAAATTTGAAGTGACTTTTGAACCGATAAAAGACGAATATAAATACGGACAAACTATTGAACTACAAGGAAAAGCGATGATGTTTTCGGGAGTTCCTTTAAGCAATTCTACCGTAAATTATGAAATCAAAAAACACAATATCAGATGGAGATATTTCTGGTGGTATCCTCGTGGAAACGATAATGAAAATTCTATTTTGGGTGAAGCAAAAACCAACGAAAAAGGAGAATTTACCATAAAATTAGATTTGAAAAAAGATGAAAATTTAGAAGGAATTCAAGTTGATAATTATGAAATCAACGCTTCTGTTACGGATATTAATGGAGAAACACAATCTGCAAATACCAATATTAAAGTTTCTTCGGTTTCGCATTATATTGCACTTTCTGAAGTTAAAAACGATTATTTTACAGATGAAAATGTAACGGTAAAAGTAGAAACCAAAAATTATAATGATCAGGTTTTAAAGAAAAATTATACATCAAGATTGTTAAAATTAACTTCTCCAGAAAGAATTTTTAGAACTAATTTTGAAAACGAAATTCAGAATTTACCCGTTTTGAGTAAAGCAGATTTTGTACAAAAATTCCCTCATGATTATTTTGAAAAAGCGGAGAAAGAGAATAAAGTTGAAGTTAAATTGTTTGAACGAATAGAAAATCCAAATACTAAAGACCAATTACCAAATACCAGTTTAGATTTAGGAAAACTTTCCGCGGGGAAATATAAACTAGAACTCTTTAACATCGAAGGAAAAGATACTATTAAAACCGAGAAAATTTTTGAAGTTTTTGATAAAGCTAAACTTTCAGATAATCAAAAACCTTTCTTAAAAGTAATTCCTGAAAAATCTGAATACAACAGAACTGAAAAAGCGAAATTCTACGTTTATTCAGCCATTCCAGATGCTTTGGTGAATGTTTATGTACAAAACGGTGACGGAAAAACGCAATTTGAACAATTGCCAATTAAAAACGGAATTTTGGTGTATGAAACTACGCTTCCAAAAGATGAAAGTATAGATCAGCTGAATGTTCAGTTTCAGGTGGTGGCGTTTAACGATGTACAAACTGTTACAGAAAATGTAAAAATTTCATCAAATAAAAAACCTTTAAAGATAGAATTGGTAACGTTTAGAGATAAATTGCAACCGAATTCTAAAGAAAAATGGACGATAAAACTTTCTGGCGAAGACAAAGAAAAAGTAACCGCCGAAGTGTTAGCGAATATGTACGATAAATCTTTGGATCAATTTGCGGTAAATTCGTATTCTTGGCAAAGTCTGTATCAAAAACCATTTTGGTTTACAGATTATCATATAAAAGATGGTTTAAATCAGAAATATTACAATAAAAGACTAAAATATTTCAATAATAAAGGCATTCAAAAACCACAATTTGATTGGTTTGATGGAGGAATTACTTATCAATTAAAAGGAAGAGTTAATGGCCTTATTGTTACTGAAAGCGCAGTTCCTTCTGCAAATATTAAAATTAGAGGAATGGCTTCAATGAAAGCAGAAGCGGTTACTGATGCTGTATATGAAAGTAGAACTGTAGATTCTGTTAAAACAAAAGATGTTGAGCAAGTTGTTGTATTGGGATATTCTAAAAGCAATACTAAACAGAGTTTAGACAAAATTCCAGTTCGCCAAAATCTAAATGAAACTGCATTTTTCTATCCCAATTTAATGACCGACAAAGATGGAAATGTATCGTTTGAATTTACTTCTCCAGAAGCGCTTACCCAATGGAAAATGATGTTTCTAGCACACACTAAAGATGCACAAGCCGCAACTTTAGAAAAAACAGTGGTTACACAAAAAGAATTTTCGGTAACGCCGAATTATCCTAGATTTTTGAGAGAAGGTGATGAAATGGTTTTCAAATCGAAATTGAGCAATTTAACGACTTTACCTCTTAAAGGTTTTGCGAAATTGCAAATTTTAGATGCTTTTACCAATGAAGATATTACCGAAAAATTTGGAATTAACCAGTTAAATGCTGCTGCTGGTTACAACGTAGAACAAGCATTTACACTCAATGCCAACGGAAGTACCACCGTTCAATGGAATGTAAAAGTTCCGAACGGAGTTTCTTCTATTATCATTAAAAATGTTGCCACTTCACAGTCATTAAGTTATCAGAATCAAAAATTTTCTGATGGTGAACAAAAAGCAATCGCTGTTCTTCCCAATAGAATGTTGGTGACAGATGCCGTTCCTGTTTTTGTGAAGGAAGGACAAACCAAGACTTTTGTTTTAGAAAATCTTAAAAATAATACGTCTAAAACCGCAACCAATGTTTCTAATACTTTAGAATTAACGACCAATCCAATTTGGGAAGTGATTTTTGCGTTGCCAAGTCTCAAAAATGATAACAATCTTTCTGCGGATGTGGTTTTCAATAAATGGTTTGCAGATGTTTTGGCGTCTGAAATTTTTAAAGCCAATCCGAAAATGAAAACCGTTTTTGATGAATATCAATCTAAAGGTTTATTGAATTCAAATTTGGAGAAAAATCAAGAATTGAAACAATTATTGTTGGAAGAAACACCTTGGGTTTTAGATGCTAAAAACGAAACCGAACAAATGCAGAAATTGGCTAGATTGTTTGATGCAAATACGATGCGAAATTCTATCAATGATGATTGGAGCGAACTGAAAAAATTGCAAAATCCTGATGGTGGTTTTTCTTGGTACGCTGGTTACCCAAGTTCGTACTACAATTCATTGTATATTTTGAAAAATTTAGGCAGAATTAATGATTGGTTGAAAGGAAATCTAGCAGATTATCAGTCTTCTGAACAAAAAGAAATGGTGGCGAATTTGGTGAAATATGTGGACAATGAAGTGAGCAGATATTTTGAAGTAAGAAAAGAAAATGTTTGGAGCAATTATGTTTTAGATTATTTGGATACTCGTCATTATTGGGAAAAAGAATTTCCGTTAAAAGGTGATGGTAAGAAAATGAAAGATTTAGTCATTTCAAAAGCTAAAAAGGCAGAGATAAAAGACTTTACTTTCTTTGGTTTGCACAGAGCTGCATTACTTTTTGATGCGTATAATTTGAAAGACGTTTCTAAAAAATTGATGACGTATCTTAAAGAAACTTCTGTACAAAGCGAAACGCAAGGTGTTTATTGGAAACAAAATCTCAACGATTGGGGTTGGTATTCTTCCAAAACGGTTAATCATGCAGGTGCTTTGGAGGCTTTCAATAAATTGACCACCAACCAAAATTTTGTGGAAGAAATGAAAATTTGGCTCATCACCCAAAAAGAAGTTTCCAATTGGGATACTTCTAGAAGTACAGCCGAAGTGATTTATACCATTTTAAATTCAGGAAAATCTTGGACTTCTGCGGAAAATGATAAAGCCACGATAATTTGGGGAGGAAAAGATTTGGTAAATCCTGATACAAAAGCAACTGGTTATGTGAAATCAGCGGTAAATTCAGATAGAATAGATAAAAATTTGGCAACCGTTACCATTACAAAACCAGGCGCAGGAATTGTACAAGGTGGTTTATTCTGGCAATATTATGAGGATTTAGACAAAATAAAATCTTCTGAAACATATATCTCTATCACCAAAGAATTATACAAAAGAGTGAAAACGGTAAATGGTGAAGAATTGCAGAAAATTACAGAAAATGCTCCACTGAAAATCGGGGATAAAGTAACGGTAAGAATGATTCTGAACACCGATAGAAATATGGAATTTATTCATTTGAAAGATATGAGAGCGGCAGGTTTTGAACCTTTAAATGTACTTTCTGGCTATCAATGGAAGAATAATTTGGGTTATTATCAAGTCACCAAAGACGCTTCTACCAATTTCTACATAGAATATATGCCGAAAGGAAAATACGTTTTCGAGTACGATTATATTTGCAATGCAGCGGGAACGTTCAGCAACGGAATTACCACCATGCAGAATTATTACGCGCCACAAATGAATGCGCATACGCAAGGAACGAAGGTTTCAATTTCTGAAAACTAAATTTGATTTGGTAAATGTTTTGTTTTTAATATATTGAAAATCAATTATATAAATTCTTTGGCATAAATATTGACTGATTATTGATGAATTTATAAATATAAGAATATGAAAAATGTAAGATCAATTGCAACTTTGTTTGTGATATTATTATCAGTTGGAGTTTTCGCACAAAAGAAGACGGAAAAGTTTGAAAAATTACAAATAGAGATGTTCCCTAAAGCCAAAGAAGGTTATAAACAAGTTTATATACAATTGCCTATTGAGAAAAATGAGAATAATCTAAAAGTAGAATTTTTTGTAGGCGTTGAAAAAAAATTAGACTGTAATAACTATTTTTTGATTGGAGAGTTGAAAGAACAAGACTTAGAAGGCTGGGGTTACAATTATTATGAAGTAGAATCTAAAGGAGAAATGGGAGGTACATTAATGGCTTGCCAAGATAAAAAGTTAACCAACAAATTTGTATCTCTAAAACCTCAAATCGTAAGATATAATAGTAAATTACCATTGGTTTTTTATGTACCTAAAGATTTTGTTGTAAAATACAGAATTCTAAGAGCGGATTCAGGTTTCAAAATAGCCAAAGATAAATATGAAGACAGATTACTTTTTAGAGTGCCAGATTTTACAATCTGGCGCTTTTTTTTGACAAATGTCAAAGGATGTGATGCTTAACTGTCGGAAATTTGTACCACAATACACAATAAGAACACAATACAACAAAAAATCAAAAATGAAGAATTTCAAGAAAATGGTAACTGTTGCTATCATTAGCTTTCCCTTTGTTTTTCAGGCTCAGTCTGCTCCCACATTAAAGGAGTTGGTAGATGCTGCAATGACAAAGGATGCTGCTATAGAGCAACAAAATTTAGAATCAAAATTAAATTCATTAGACTTACAAAAGCTGAAAGATGTTTTTCTTCCTAAAGTAGAAATTTCTGGGAAGGGAGGTTATCTCAATACAAGAGCAAATTTTATTTCGCCAGAAATCGCTATTCCTGCAATAAAACCTATTTTCCCAGGTGCCGTTTTTCCTGAAGGCTCTTTCAATAATAATTTTAATTTTTCAGGACTTTTTGGAGCTGCAAATGCTGAAGCCAAAGTTTTATTGTATTCTGGCGGTAAAGTAAAGTATTTGAAAGAAGCTTTAACCGAAAAAGAAAATGCCAATAAAGCTATGCAAGTTAAAAATCAGGATGAGGTAATTACTCAGATTTCTACGGCTTACGATCAGTTTGCTTTGGTAATAGAGTCTAAAAAAGTATTAGACGAAAGCAAAAAACGTCTTGATGCCAACAAGAAAACCGCTGAAAAAGCTCTTGGCTATGGACTGATTACGCCTTATGAATACAAAAAAATAGAATTGGCAGAGGCAACTTTAGATTCTAAAATGGTAGAATATGAGGGTAAAAAAGAATTGTTAATTACGTTACTCAATTTATTAACAGGGATTGATAAAGAAAGAATTGCACTCATCAATCCAAAATTAGAAAAAATAGAATATTTAGTAGCAGATACAGATATTAGCAATAGAACAGAATTAAGAGCGATTGACCATGGGATGAAAGCTATTGATGCTAAAATTAAAGCTGAAAAAACATGGTGGATTCCTAAAGTTCAGGCATCTACATCGCTTGCTTATTTAGGTTTATACAATGCTAATATTTCTTCGTCTAAAGCGCTGATACCAGGTACAAATCAAAAATTGGATAGTGATTTAACCAATTTTAGTTTATTCCCAATTTTCCAGGCTGGTGTTGGTTTTAAATGGGATGTTTTTGATGGAAATGAAGGAAAACACGAAGTGGAAAAAGCCAAAATTGAAAAAGAAATTTTGGAAAGTAAAAAATCTGATGCTGTAAGAAAACTTCAACTGAATTTAGTGAACAATCAAACCAATTACAATATTACAGATTCTCAGGTAGAAATGAAGGCAAAAGCGAAGCAGATTGCCAAAAATGCTTTAACACAAGCCGAAAAAGAATTTAGATACGGTTTAATTAAATCAACTCAACTAATAGAAGCTGAAAATGATTTAGAAAACACTGAGTTAGAATATCAAACGGCTATCTTCAACCAAAGAAGAGCAGCTATTGAGCTTATGAAATCTACTCACAATTTATCTATAGAAAAACTTTAATCCTAACAAATACAGATCATACATAATGAAAACATATACATTAAAAACTTTAGTCTTAACAAGTATTTTATCTTTAGTAGCTTGTAAAAGTGATAAATCTGATGTAATTTTAGAAGGGAAAACCAAGAAAGAAATTGTGTCTTTCGCACCAAAAGTTACGGGCAGAATCCTTAAAATTTATGTTGAAGAAGGGCAAACCGTAAAAGCAGGAGATACTTTGGCAATGTTAGATGTGCCAGAAGTTTCTGCAAAAATAGCGCAGGCAAAAGGTGCCACTGCAGCGGCAACAGCACAAGCGCAAATGGCGAAAAATGGTGCAACAGCAGACCAACTTCGTCAGTTAAAAGCAAAGCAAAAAGGTTTGGCAGAACAGTATGAATATGCTCAGAAATCCTTCAAAAGAGCACAGAATATGTATAAAGACAGTCTTTTATCGCCACAAAGTTATGACGAGATTTTCGCCAAATTACAAGGTGCAAAAGCACAATATGATGCTGTTAATGCAGAATTGCACGATGTGGAAATGGGCACAAGAATTGAAAAAATAGAAATGGCTTTAGGGCAAGAAAATCAGGCAAGAGGTGCGCTTCAAGAAGCTAATGTAGCCTACTCAGAAAGATATGTTATTGCTACTAATGATATTGAAATTGAAACCATTACGCTAAATGTTGGCGAATTGGCAACAGCAGGTTATGCTTTATTCAACGGTTATATCCCGAATACTACTTACTTTCGTTTTACCATCCCTGAAAGTAAAATTTCTAAATACCAAAAGGGGATGACGGTAAATATGAAATCTACCTACGGAAACCAAGAATTTTCGGGCAAAGTAGTTTCTATAAAACAACTCACAAAATATGCAGATATTACTACGGCTTTCCCAGATTATCAGCCAGAAGATGCAGTTTATGAGATTAAAGTAATCCCAACAGATAGAGCAAAAGTGAATGCCCTTTTAGTAAATTCTAGCGTAACTTTAAAATAGTCTTAACTCAAAAATTAATATAATGAAACAGTTAAGATATCTCTTGCGACGAGAGTTTTATTTATTCTTTACGAATAAAACCATGCTTTCGGTATTCTTTTTAGCGCCTATTTTGTACGCCCTTTTAATGGGGTTTACCTACAAAAGCGGTAAGGTTACCGATATTCCTGTAATTGTCGTAAATCATGACAGAACGCCGCTTTCTAACCAAGTGGTAGATATGTTAGATGATAATAAAACGATAAAAGTTCTGAATTATGTAGATGAACCAGCTAATGTAAAAGATGAGGTGATAAAAACTGAAGCAGGAGCTGTTGTAATTATTCCCGAAAGATTTGAAGCGAATATGTTGCAGAAAAAATATCCTGAAATTAATGTTTATGTAAATACTTCTAATGTTTTGACAGCCAACTTTGCTTCAAAAGCGATTCAGTTGACTTTAGGAACTTTTTCAGCTGGCGCAGAAATGAAAGCTTTGCAAAAAAAAGGAATGAATTCTGAACAGGCAAAAACCAACATAGAACCTTTCAAAGCAAATTATATCACGCTTTTTAACACCACCAGTAATTACTTGATTTTTATGTGGCCTGCTTTGATGGCGGTAGTTTTGCAACAAGTGATTTTATTGGCAATGGCTGTAACTTTTTCCGAGGAATTTAAAAGAGATTCTTTCGTGAAAGATTTTGCAGGGAAACATAAATACGCCATTTTGGTAATGGCAATCAAATGTTTACCAGTTTGGATTTTCTCTAATTTTAATATTTTAATTTTCTATTTGTGTAGTATTTATTTCAAAATTCCTGTACCAGAAAACGTTTGGAATTTCTTTTTAGTCACAGCGATTTTTGTAGTTGCGGCAACTAATTTAGGAGTTTTGGTGAGTATTTTGGTTCCAGATGCTTTGAAAGCGACACAAATTTTGATGGTAATTGCTTCACCAGCTTTTATTATCAGTGGTTTTACTTGGCCTACTTATGCGATGCCAGAATTTATAGCCAATTTCACCAAAATCATTCCTTTGACGCCGTATTTAGAAGCTTTGAAAATTATGGTTGTACAGCACGGTTCAGATTTTTTAACCCGAAAATATTTTTGGCATTTGTTTATTTTGGGTTGGGTTTATTTTATTTTAGGATGGATTGCTTTGAAGATAAAAATTCATTTATTATTCAAAGAATATCATATTTCAGAAGATTATGACAGCCAAGAAATTGGTAATTCATAAAGTTTTCAAAATTTTTTTTGATGTTTGTTTGTGGCGCTTCGGATTTTCTGAAGCGCTCTTTTTTGTGTAAATTTGCTAGAAATTTTTTAGCATAATGAAAATTCTGGAAGAACTTAAGAAGCACACCAATGTTGACAAGGAAATAGAAAAATTTCTTTTGGAAGAATGTGATAGAAAAATTTATCAAAAAGGAGAACTTTTAAGCAAGCAAAGTCAATACAATAATACTGTTTTCTTCGTAGAAGAAGGACTTCTAAGAATGTTTTACTACGAAAACGGAAAAGACATTACCACCAATTTTTATTCGGAGGGAAAAATAACGGCTAATATTGATACACTTTTCAAAAAAGAACCTACAGTTTATAATATAGAAGCTCTAGAAAAATCTGAAATTGTAACGTGTAATTACCAAAAATTAGAAAATTTATGTTCCGTTTCTCTTACTGCAGCTAATTTTAGCAGGTATATTTTGGGAAATCTAATGATACAAATGTCTAAAAGAATTTCTTCTCTACAATTTATGACGGCTAAAGAAAAATATGCACAATTATTAGAAGAAAATCCTAATATTATTTTACGAGCACCTCTCGGAATGATTGCTTCTTACCTTGGTATTTCTCAGGAAACATTGAGTAGAATTAGAAGTGATATTTAGTTAAATACATTTTTAACTAAATTTTAGGAAAGATTTTTATTAAATAGAAATAAAAAAAATTAAATTTGATATTCTATAAATAATAAAAATTATGCAAGACGTTTTTTCTGTAAATGACGCACAAAGTTACATTAATAGAATCAATAATCTAACTCCTGAAACTCAAAGAAAATGGGGTAAAATGAGCGTTTCTCAAATGTTAGCTCATTGTAATGTGGCTTATTCATTAACTTTCGAGCCAGAAAAACACAAGAAGCCAAGTTTTATTGCCAAATTTCTCTTATCCAAATTTGTAAAACCAAAAATCACTACCGAACACACTTACAAGCAGAATTTACCAACGAGTCCCGTTTTTATTGTTTCGGATGAAAGAGATTTTGAGCTAGAAAAGAAAAAACTCATCGGAAATATTCAGCGAGTACAACAATTGGGAAGAGAAGCTTTCGAAGGAAAAGAACATATTAATTTTGGGAAAATAGATGCACAAGGTTGGAATAATATGTTTGCCAATCATCTCAATCATCATTTATCACAATTTGGAGTTTAAAGAAAGTCGGAAGTCGGAAGTCCGAAGATTTAAAAAATGTAAATCATCAATCATCAATTATGAAAACAGTCAACATTTATCTCATATTCAACGGAAATTGCGGAGAAGCATTTCAATTTTATAAAAATGCATTTGGAGGAGATTTCGAAATGATAGCAAAATTCGGGGAAATGCCACCTCAAGAAGGACAAGAACTTTCTGAAGCAGACAAAGAAAAAATAATGCACGTAAAACTCCCAATAAGCAAAGAAACCGTTTTATACGGAAGCGATTCTTTAACACCAGAACAGAAAGTTACTTTTGGGAATAATTTTTCGGTTTCTATTAATGTAGATTCTAGAAATGATGCAGATATTTTGTTTGCTAAATTATCTGATGGAGGTAAGATTACAATGCCTTTGCAAACTACTTTTTGGGGAGCTTATTTTGGGATGTGGACGGATAAGTTTGGGGTGAATTGGATGGTAAACTATGATGAGTACTGATAAATTTCAGTTGCAATTATTCATGAATTATTTGTAAATTCGAGAAGAAATAATTGTTAAACCTCAAAAAAATATAAGCCATGCACGAGAATGTAAAAGTTAGCGTAAAAGTAAATGCACCAGTAGATAAAGTTTGGAATGCATTAACAGAGAAAGAGCAACTAAAAAATTGGTATTTTGATATTCCCGATTTTGAACTCAAGGAAGGTAATGCATTCAATTTTTATGAGCCAGGTGACGAGAGAAAATTCCATCATCATTGTGAAATTGCAGAAGTAGTGCCGCAAGAAAAATTGAAACATTCTTGGACGTATCCTGATATTTCTAAAGAAAAAACAATTGTGAAGTGGGAGTTGCAACCAGAAAACGATGGTACAGTGATTACGCTAACGCATAAAGGTTTAGAAAATTTCCATCATTTAGGAGAAGATTTTTACCCAGAAAGCTTCAAAAAAGGTTGGGAAGAAATTATAGGCAGTTCTCTTAAAAATTATGTAGAAAACTAATTTTTAGTATAAAATTGAGTAAATATTAGGCGCCATTTTTAGTAATGGCGCTTTTTTTGTACTTTTGATTAAAATTTTAAAATCAATGAAAAAATCATTTCTTATAGGTTTATTTGTTATGTCTCTGCTTATTTCTTGTAATAAAGAAAAAGAGATTATAGATACATTGATACAATATAATACCGAGATGGAAACCAAAGGCTACCACTTCGGTGATAAAATTAATTTTCCTAAAGAAGTTACAGATAATGCAGAAAGCATCACCATCAGTTTTGGAGATAAAGAAACAGCTAACTTAGTAATAGATCCTCAGTATTTTACTTTGGGCGATAACTTAGTAACCATCAATATCACAAGAGATGGTAAAGTGATTAACCAAGATGCAACGATAAATGTTTTTGCTAAAAATCCAGAAAAAAATCTCACTTATCAGATTGTTGCAGAATATCCACATGATACCAAAAATTTTGTGCAAGGATTTCAGTTAGAAGACAATACAATCTATGAAAGTGATGGGCAATTAGGGCAATCTAGACTTATAAAATATACATTAGGAGATACTAACGTTTTAAGCGAGGCCAAGCAAGGAGATTCCGTTTTTTCTGAAGGTAGCGCTATTGTTGGCAATAAAGTGTATCAACTTACATGGAGAAATAAAAAAGGGTTTGTTTATGATAAAAACTCATTTAAACTTCTGAAAGAGTTTGATTATCCAAACGTTATGGGAGAAGGTTGGGGATTAACTTATGATGGTAAAAACTTAATCGCTTCTGATGGGACTAAAAATTTATACTTTTTAGATGTTAATAACCCTTCTAAAATGGTGAAGTACATCTCTGTAGCGGGGAATAAAGAAGTTTACGACCAGTTAAATGAACTAGAATATTACAACGGATATATTTATGCAAACGTTTGGCAAAAACCCAATATTCTGAAAATTGATCCTAAAACAGGAGAGGTTATTGCTAAGTTTGATTTCTCACAACTTACAAAACAAAATACCAAAGGCGAAAATGATGTCCTTAACGGGATTGCCTTCAAAGGCAACAACATGTTAGTTACGGGTAAAAACTGGAGCAAAATATATGAAGTGAAGATAGAATAAACAAAAATACAAACCATAAAAAACACAATATGATGAAACTTTTTAATTTAATTTTTTTACTTTTTTTTAGTTATGCTTTTTCTCAAAATACTTATCCAATTCTAGTAAAAGACAGCATTAGAGATGCAGTTATTGATGAGTATTCAGACTTATATATCTATCGAAATAGTGATAACAGTATTTTGAAGTATGATTCTCTAGGCAAGCGTAAGGCTGTAGTAGAGCTATCGCATTCTTTTAAAATTCTTTCTGTGGAAAATCCTCTGAATATATTTTTATTTTCAGAAAATGGACAAGATCTTAAAATTTTAGATAATAACTTAAACGAAATTCAAACGTTTAATTTATATAACCATTTTGGTCACATAAAATCTGTTTATGTTGAAGATTTACAAAATATTTGGATTGTAGATTCGTCTAAAAAATCGCTTATATATTATAACTACAGAACAGATAAAGTAAACAAATCTTTCCCTTTAAAAATAGATGTAAATGCAGTAGAAGATTTTATTGTTAATCAAAATAGAATTTATTTACTTTCTGAGAAAAATTTTAGTGTTTATAACTTTAATTCCGAACTTCTTTTCAGTCAAGACTTAGGAAAAGGCAAGAAATTGAAAAGAAATGGTAATGATATTTATATTATTGAAAACGATAACATCTTCTCTTATAACGAAAACCAAGGTCTAAAGCCTACTTTTGGTAAGGTAGATTACAAAATTGTGGATAAAAACAGCACTCATTTTTTGGCTTTAATGTATGACAAATTCTATCTTTACAAACAAGAAAAATAGAATCAATGCATATTGCTGTTACAGGAAACATTGGCGCAGGTAAAACTACATTAACAACCATGTTATCAAAACATTATGGTTGGGATGCGCAATTTGAAGATGTAGATCACAATCCTTATTTGGAAGATTTTTATGAAGATATGAGCAAATGGAGTTTTGCTCTTCAGATTTATTTTTTAGGAAGCAGGTTCCGTCAGGTAAAAGAAATACGAGAAAGCGGTAGAAACATCGTTCAAGACAGAACGATTTATGAAGATGCGTATATTTTTGCTGAAAACTTAAATGATATGGGCTTGCTTACCGAAAGAGATTTTAACAATTATTCTTCGGTATTTCATCTGATGAAGTCTTTTGTTTCAGCACCAGATTTGCTTATTTATTTAAAGTCAGACGTTCCTAATTTAGTAAAGAAAATCTACAAAAGAGGAAGAGATTATGAAGCCAGCATCAGCATAGAATATTTATCTAAACTGAACGAAAAATACGAAAAATGGATTTCTAACTACAAAGAAGGTAAACTTTTGGTAATAGAAGTAGATGATTTGGATTTTGTGGAAAGACCAGAGGATTTCGGGTATATTTTAGAAAAAATTGAAGCAGAATTGCACGGATTATTTTAATGTAAGTAATTAACAATTGGCAATAAGTAATAAAAAATGATTACTATTTTACATAACAATCGCTGCGGAAAATCTAGAGCTGCATTACAGTTTTTAGAATCTAAAGGTTTGGAGTTTGAAGTAAGAAATTACTTAGAAAACCCTTTGTCTGAAGTAGAAATTGAAGATTTATTATCTAAACTAGATACTTCGGTGCATGATGTCATCAGAAAAAATGAAAATTTGTGGAAAGAAAATTTCTCGCAAACAACTTATTCTGATAGTGGTTTAGTTTCTATTTTGGCCAATTATCCTAAACTTTTGCAAAGACCAATTGTAATTAAAGACAACAAGGCAATTATCGCCAGAGATATTGAGAAATTAGAAAAATTTCTATAAAATAATAGAAAAGCGAGCTCGAAAGAGTTCGCTTTTTTTTGATTTAAAGTTTTTATTTGTTGATTAAATTATCTAAAGCATGATTTAAATTCGGGTATTTAAAAGTAAATCCTGTTGATTTTATTTTCTCGTTAGAAGCTCTGCTTCCTTCTAAAATAATCGAAGACATTTCTCCCATAATCAGTTTCATCATGAATTCTGGGACAGGAATGGGCAAGAAAAATTTGTTTGATTTTTGAGCCATACTTTTCATAAAAGTTTCATTGGTCACCATTTCATCTGCTACCGCATTATAACTTCCATTGTATTGAGGGTTTTCTATCGCTTCTACATACATATTCGCCAAATCTTCTATGTGAATCCAGTTCATCCATTGTTTTCCTTTTCCTACAGGCGAAGCCAAATTGAAATCCGTCAATTTTTTTAACGGAACAAAACTTCCACCTTCTTTTGCCAAAACCATTGCTGTCCTTAGACAAACAACACGTTCTGCGATCTCAGAAAATTGATAAGCAGCTTTTTCCCAATCTACTGAAAGTTCTGCCAAAAAATCTAGTTTTTTGATGGGCGAATTTTCCGTGAGAATTTCATCACTCGTAAAAGTTCCGTAATAGTTAATTCCAGAAGCTGAGATAAAGTTTTTTAATTTTATTTGATGCTTTTCGCAGTAAGATTTGAGAAGATTTGCAGCATTAATTCTAGAGCTGTAAAGTTCTTTTTTATATTCTTCTGTCCATCTTTTAGCAATCGTAGCACCTGCTAAATGTATAATAGCTTCAATGTTATTAAAAGCAGCATCTTCTATGAAATTTTCATCAGGATTCCATTGAAATTCATTCGGTTTTCCCGTTTTTTTTCTGGTCAAAATAACAATTTCATGACCATTTTTTTCTAGTTTTCGAACTAAATATTTCCCGATTAAACCAGTGGCTCCTGTGATTAATATTTTCATAGATTTTAAAATTTAAAATGTTAGATTTTTAGAAGTTTGTACTTCTGTTTTCAATCAACCATCAACCTACAATTATGTCCTACAACATAATTACGCCCTCAATTTGGGCAACTTCCTGATATAGTTTTATAACATGGTCCGCATCTAGCACGAAACATTGTATCGTAATGCTGATGTATTTTCCGTTGCTGCTTTCCCTGGTAGAAAAAGTATTTTTGGTGCCGTCAAAAACCTTATAAATTTCGGTGAGTTTTTCTTGATTATTGACGATGATGAATTTATAAAGATAATCTTCAGGGAAATTGTGGTTGTTCTCTAATTTAATTTTTAGAGAAGTATAAAATTCTGCTTGTTCATCAAAAGATTCATTGCCAGTTATTTCTATCATTTCTTAATTTTTAAGTTAAAAAAAACGCCTTATCATTAAGACAAGGCGAATTTAGAATATTTTATTGAAATTATTTTAGAATATTCATTGGATTTTTTGGACTTGTCTTTTCGTAATTTTCTATAACCCCGAAAAGTCCGTTCACCATTTGTTCTGTCGCCAAGTTGCTTAAGCTTGTTGTTGCCGTTGTATTTTGATTACCCAAAAGAGAACCTAGTAAGTTACTGCCTTTTAGCGAAGAATTAATACTTTTTACAATCCCAAATTCATTTAGTTTTGCATCTACTTTTGGTGCGATAGCAGCAATTAATTGGGCGCTAGATTTTTCTTTAAGATAAGCTGTAGCAGCACCGCTTCCGCTTTGTGCAATTCTTTGTGCATCTTCAGTCGTCATGTTATTAATTGTGTTCACCAAGATGGGTTCTGCAATAGGGGCAACAAATGCAGCTGCATCAGCAATATAGCTTTTTTCTTTAGCTACCAAACTGCCAAGTCCTATTTTTTCTAGAGAAGAATTAATATCTTTTAATTTTTGAGGTAAAGCAGCACTTATCAGTTCATTTGCTAAAAAAGAGTCTTTATCTTTAAAAATATTCAAACCTTTAGTAACGCCACCAATCAAAATCTCTTTAAGAATAGGTAAACCTACAGTAGTGGCAATAGCCGCACAAGATTGTGTAGAAGTAGTAATAAAACCAACAGATCCTAGTGCTAGACCTGCCATTAATACATATTTTTTCATGTCAATTTTTTGTGAGTAGCAAACTCAAATATCAAGCCAAAGTTACATTAAATTTTAATGGCGTGTATTTTTTTTCTTTATTTTTCCTAAGCAAAAAAAAATACCGCGCTTTTCGTTGCAATTCCTCGTGAAAATTAACGCTCGCTTCGCTCGCGTCAATTTCACTGCGGGATTTCCACTGCAATCGCTCACGCAAAAAGAGTTCCGAGTTTTAAGTTTTGTCAGATAATTATTGGTGCAAAATCTAAAATGAGAATTTCCAATATCTAGTTTCCAACATCCATCATCTTAATATTTCAAAATTTTGTTGATAGCTTCCTTCAATTCTTCATTAGGCATAAATTGGTCTTCTAGCTTTTTATTAAAAGGGATTGGCGTATCCATAGAAGCCACTCTAAGAATTGGTGCGTCTAAATCCTCAAAACAATGTTCAGAGATCAGGGCAGAAAGTTCTGCTCCAAAGCCACAAGTCAATGTATCTTCGTGTAAAATAATCACTTTATTGCATTTTCTTACCGATTCGTAAATGGTTTCTGTATCGAATGGAATAAGTGTTCTTAAATCCACAATTTCTAAAGAAATTTCAGGATTTTTTTCAGCAAATTCTAAAGCGATATGTACTCCTAAACCGTAAGTAATAATCGTGATTTCATCGCCTTCTTTTACTTTTCTGGCTTTCCCGAATGGAGTAGTGTAGAAACCTTCTGGTACATTGCCTTTTAGACTTCTGTATAATTTTTTATGTTCGAAAAAAAGTACTGGATTTGGATCTTCAAAACTTTGAATTAATAAACCTTTTGCATCATCAGGAAACGCTGGATAGGCAATTTTCAGTCCTGGAGTTTTGGTAAACCAAGCTTCATTACTTTGAGAGTGAAATGGTCCCGCTCCAGTTCCCGCTCCAGTTGGCATTCTCACCACTACATCAGCATTTTGGTTCCATCTATAATGGGTTTTTGCTAAATTATTAATGATTTGGTTGAAACCTTCCGTTACAAAATCTGCAAACTGCATTTCTACCATAGATTTATAGCCATTAATGCTTAATCCTAAACCAGAACCTACAATCGCTGCTTCGCAAAGTGGAGTATTTCTGACTCTTTTTTTACCGAATTTTGCAACAAAACCTTCCGTTATTTTAAAAGCGCCACCATATTCTGCAATATCTTGTCCCATTAAAACCAAATTAGGATGGTTTTTCATAGAAATTTCTATGGCTTCAGAAATCGCATCAATAAATCTTATTTCTCTATTTTGTAATTTTTCTGGTAAAATTTCTTTGTTACTGAAAGGTGCATAAACATCTTCTAATTCCGTTTTTTTATTTGGGATGATTTCTGGTTCTGCAATGGTTTCATCAAGCGCTTCATCTACTTGTTTTTTGTAAAATTCTTTAATTTCTTCAATTAAATTTTGAGTTAAAATTCCTTCGGAAAGTAAGAATTGTTCAAAATTAGAAATCGGGTCTTGTTTTGTCCATTCATCAATCATTCCTTCAGGATAATAAGCCGTTCCAGAAGCTTCTTCGTGGCCCCTAAGTCTGAAGGTGTTGCATTCTACCAAAATTGGTCTAGGATTTTTTCTGATGCTTTCTGCTAAATTTTTAAAAGTCTGATAAACTTCTACAATATTATTTCCATTGATGGAATGTGCTTCTATTCCGTAGCCAATTCCTTTATCAGCAAAAGATTTGCATTTAAATTGCTCGCGAGATGGCGTAGAAAGTCCCCATTGGTTATTCTCAACAACAATAATTACGGGTAAATTCCAAACTGCGGCTGTATTTACGGCTTCGTGAAAATCGCCTTCGGAAGCGCCACCATCACCCGTGAAAACGAGTGTACATTTCTCTTCCTGATTCAATAAATGAGAAAGTGCAATGCCGTCTGCAACGCCCATTTGTGAACCTAAATGAGAAATCATTCCTATAATTTTGAATTCTTGTGTTCCGAAATGGAAACTTCTGTCTCTGCCTTTGGTAAAGCCATTCATTTTTCCTTGAAATTGAGAAAAAAGTCTGTTAAGCGGGATTTCTCTTGAGGTAAATACGCCTAAATTTCTATGCATGGTTAAGATGTATTCGTCTCTGTTCATCGCAAGGGCAGAACCAACGGAAGTGGCTTCTTGTCCCCAACTAGAAAACCATTTAGAAATTTTACCTTGGCGTAAAGCAATGAGCATTTTTTCTTCAATGGTTCTGGGTAAAACCATTGCTTTGTATAGATGGATAAGCGTTTCTTTATTTAAATTTTCAGTATTAAAATTCATGTGTAATGTTTGAATTCAAAAATAAAGAAATGACTTGAATGCGACAATTTTTAATTTCCTAAATTTTTAATCAAATTCAGATAAATTATCTAAGAATAAGCGTGTAAAAATGAAAAAGCGCTTTCATAATTTTATGAAAGCGCTTTTATTTATAATTCTGAATTAATCTTAAGCTTCTTCAGACTTTACTTCTTCAGTAGTAATAGCATCAGAAACAACTTCGAATTCATAATCAAATTCTACATTTCTGTGTGGTCTTACTTTAGCAGTAAATTTACCTGTTCTCTTAATAGTGTTACCAGGAATTTTGATGTATTTTTTATCAACAATTACACCAGCTTTAGCAAGAGCTTCAGCTAAGTTAGCGTTGTTGATAGAACCAAAAAGTTTATCACCTGCACCAGCTTTAGCTGTAATAGTAACAGGGGTAGCTTTTAGTTTATCAATAATTGCAGTAGCAGCAGCTACTAATTTAGCTTCTTCTTCTTTTCTTGCTTCTAAAGTAGCTTCTAGAGCAGCTTTGTTTTTAGGAGTTGCAAGAAGAGCGTAACCTTGAGGAATCAAGAAATTTCTTGCATAACCAGGTTTTACGTTTACTGTATCAAACTCAAGACCTAAGTTTTCTACGTCTTTTTTTAGGATAATTTCCATTGTTGTTGTCCTTTTTTTAGTTTAGAAGTTAGATTTTAGAAGTTAGAAGTTAGAAAACTATCAACCAACAACTAATAACCAACAACCAATGATTAATAATTATTTTAATAAATCTGCTACGTAAGGCATTAAAGCTAAGTGTCTAGCTCTTTTGATAGCTGCAGAAACTTTTCTTTGATATTTAAGAGAAGTACCTGTGTATCTTCTTGGTAAGATTTTACCTTGCTCGTTTACGAATTGTAATAAGAAATCAGCATCTTTATAATCTACATGCTTAATTCCGTATTTTTTAAATCTACAATATTTCTTTTCAGATTTTGTATTGATATCAAGTGGAGTAAGGAATTTTACTTCAGATTCACCTCCAGCTGATGCTTGTTTTGCCATATCATCTATTGCCATTGTTCTAAAATTTTAAGGGTTAAAAAATTAAGCTTTTGCAGTTTTTACTTTAGCTCTTCTTGTTACAGCGTACTCTACAGCGTGTTTGTCTAGCTTAGTAGTTAAGTAACGGATAACTCTCTCATCACGTTTGAAAGCAGTTTCTAAACCTGCTACTACAGTACCTTCACCTTTGAATTCAATCAAAGTGTAGAATCCATTCTTTTTCAATTGAATAGGATACGCTAATTTTTTTAGTCCCCAATTTTCTTTGGCAACAATTTCACAGTTGTGTTCTTTCAAGAAATCCTCGAATTTTTTCACTGCTTCCTCCACCTGTGCGTCAGATAGAACGGGAGTTAAAATGAAAACAGTTTCGTAATTGTTCATAATGTTAAAAATATTTGTTAATTATTTCGAGGTGCAAAATTAGTGAAACTTTTTAAAGTACACAATATTAATGCAATAATTTATTGATTTGATGATGGGTTAATAATGGAATTTGGATTTATTTTGCCAAATTGTCAATTCCTTCTTTGTCTAAACGGAAAACCGTCCATTCATCCATTGGTTTTGCGCCGAGTGATTTGTAGAATTGTATAGAAGGCGTATTCCAATCGAGAACGCTCCATTCTAATCTGCCACAATTTCTTTCTTTGGCAATTTTTGCCAGTTCTACTAAAAGTGCTTTTCCGTAACCTTTTCCGCGTGTTTCTGGTTCTACAAAAAGGTCTTCTAAATAAATGCCAGGTTTGCCCACGAATGTAGAAAAATTATGAAAATACAAAGCAAAGCCAACTGGTTTCTCATCTTCTTCTGCGATGAGCACTTCGGCGAATTTTTTCTCAAAAATATTGGTGCGTAGTTCTTCTATCGAAGTGATGACATCATTCTCTAGTTTTTCGTAAACTGCGAGTTTGTAGATTAAATTGAAGATGGTTTGCGTATCTTCTGGAGTTGCTTTACGGATATTGAAAGTTGACATATTTAAAAGTTGTTTTAGAACCCAAAATTAGCAATTTTTGACGAAAATGTAACTAGCCCCGATTGAACGGCATGTTTGAGCACATTTTTATTTTTTGTAGGAACGTGCCTTTGGCGCGTTCGGGAAAGGTGCAGGAAAAAATAAAAATTGCGAGTAGTGAAAGCGGGAAGAAGCTTCTAAAACACCCCGTCAAAATTAAAATTTGACACCCCTCTAAAAGAGGGGAACCTACAAAAAAACCTCCAAAAATTAATTTCGAAGGTTGGTTTATATTTTACTTTGAGCTTAAACTTCTGTGTTCATATCCCAATTTTCAAGATAATCGTGTACGTGTTTTAGGAACATTCCGCCCAAGCTTCCGTCCACAACTCGATGGTCGTAAGAATGGCTCATAAACATCAGTTGACGAATCGCGATTACATCTCCGTCTTTGGTTTCTAAAACTGCTGGTTTTTTCACAATCGCACCAATCGCCAAAATGGCAACTTGAGGTTGAGGAATAATAGGTGTTCCCATTAAATTCCCGAAACTGCCAATGTTAGAAATGGTGTAAGTAGCGCCTTGCGTATCTTCTGGTTTCAGTTTTTTGTTTCTTGCTCTGTAAGCCAAATCGTTGATGGCTTTTGCTAAGCCTGAAAGCGAAAGTTGGTCTGCATTTTTAATGACAGGAACGATAAGATTGCCATCTGGTAAAGCGGTTGCCATACCAATATTAATGTTTTTCTTTTTGATGATTTTATCGCCATCAACAGAAATATTAATTAATGGGAAATCTTGGATGGCTTTTACTACTGCTTTTACGAAAATTGGCATGAAGGTAAGTTTTTGACCTTCGCGTTTTTCGAAAGCATCTTTGTGTTTTGCTCTCCATTTTACCACGTTGGTAACGTCTGTTTCTATAAAAGAGGTAACGTGTGGTGATGTTTTTTTAGAATTCACCATTGCTTCTGCAATAATTTTTCTTACTCTATCCATCGGGATGATTTCGTCGCCAGTTGAGATTGGTAGAGTAGGAGAATTAGAGGTTTGTGGAGTAGTAAAGGTTTGTGTTTGCTCTTTTTTTACCTCAACATTAACCTGATTTCCTCTGTTTTTAACGTATGCTAAGATGTCTTCTTTGGTGATTCTGCCTTCTAGGCCAGTTCCTTTTATGGATTGGAGTTCTGTTTCTGAAATGTTTTCTTCTTGGGCAATAGATTTTACCAAAGGAGAAAGATATACTTCCCCTGAAAATTCTTGAGGAGCAGAAGTTTTTGCTAAAGGTTTTTCTAACTCCTGAATAATTTCAACAACTGGGGTTGTTTCCTTCGGAGTTTCTACGGAGTTGGTAGCGTTTTCTTCTCCTGCAATTTCTAAAATTGCGATCGGTTCTCCTACTTTCGCCACTTCGTCTTTTTGAATTAAAATTTTAACAATTTTACCTGAAACGGGCGTAGGAACATCAGAGTCCACCTTATCTGTTGCGATTTCTACTACAGAATCGTCTTCGGTTACAGAGTCTCCTTCGTTGTATAGCCAGTTGGTTACAGTGGCTTCCATTACGCCTTCTCCCATAGATGGAAGTAATAATTTATATTCTGCCATTTTACTTTTTTAGAGTTTTTACAAATATAAAAATTTTTTGTAATTGAAAATTAATAAAAAATACATGTTTTTTTTGTGAATTTTCTAATCGTAATTTTTATACTTTTGTTTTGAAATTTTTAGTGTTATGAATTTACATATCGTTGCCTTATTCAGATTTAAAGAAAATCATCTCTTTGAAGCTTTAGAATTACTGAAAAATTTAGTCATCGAAACCAGAAAAGAACAAGGTTGTTTGCAGTATGATTTAATTGAAGATAGAGAGAATAAAGGCACTTTTTTTATTGTAGAACTTTGGGAAACCGAAGATCATCATCATTTACATTCCGTAACCGATCATTTATTGAGTTTCAGACAAAATGCAGCTCCGTTGATAGAGTCTCAAACTGAGGTATATAAAGGAATGAAAGTTTTTTGATGAATGTAAAAGCGAAACTTAGAAAAGTTCTGCTTCGAAAACATCAGCAAAGTGTTTCTTTATTTTTTGTTTTAAATCTTCGATTTCGTTTGCGGAAAATTCTTTTTCTAATTCACGTTTTAGAGAAGTCACCGCTTTATCTTTAATGCCGCAAGGGATAATGTATTCAAAATAACGCAAATCGGTATTTACATTAAGTCCGAAACCGTGCATGGTAACCCAACGAGAAGTTTTAACGCCCAAAGCACAGATTTTTCTGGCAAAAGGTTTACCTACATCTAGCCAAACACCTGTTTCGCCAACGCTTCTTTCTCCCTTTAAACCGTATTCTGCAATGGTTCTGATGATTACTTCTTCCAAATTTCTCATATAGAGATGGATGTCTGACTTAAAATTGTCTAAATCTACAATAGGATAACCCACCAATTGACCAAAACCGTGATAAGTAATGTCTCCGCCACGGTTGGTTTTAACAAAAGTAGCGTTAATTTCTTTCAGTTTATCTTCATTGGCCAGCATATTGTGTTCATCGCCAGATTTGCCAAGAGTGTAAACGTGAGGATGCTCAACAAATAATAAATAATTGGGTGTAATTTCCTGATTTTTTTCTGATAAGTCTCTGTTTTTAGTTTTGATTTGAATGATGGAATCCATTAAATTTTGTTGATAATTAAAGGCTTCCAAATAGTCTTTTAGTCCTAAATCTTCGAATTTTACTTTTTTATTAAGATGTGCGTTCACTACTTTTAAATTTATTATGGCAAAAATACTATTTTTATTTTATTGATGCATTAAAAAGCAAAACGCTCTGAAATACACAGAGCGTTTTGTTTTAAATTTTAGTCATCATCGTGTTCTCTCTCGTGGTGCTCATCGTGGTGATGGTGTTTTCTTTTGTGCTCGTGTTTGTAATGTTCATCATCATTATCATATTCAGAATCGTTCTTGGCGTAATATGGAGGCATTTCAATATTAGATTGAGGAGCGTAGCTGTCATTATTTGTTACTGCTTCTTGTTGTCTGTTGTTAGAAGCGCCACTTGTCCCGTCAATATTAGTATTTTTAGCTCTTCTCAAAGTAATATTCATGGTTTTTCTTTCGGTGTTTCCGTTAGGGTAGAGCAAAGATTCCCATTCGTCTTCCTCATCGTGTTCACGTTCATTACCACGTTCGTTTACGGGCAACCCAAAAGCCAGATAAGCCAAAAACAATGAGCCTCCTAACCAAAGCAATGAAAATATTTTATGAAAAGCATTGGTCTTGCCAGCTTCTGTTTGTACGTTTTTATAACCTGTGAAAATAGAAGCTAAAGTGCCTGTTTTTCTGTGGAATATGGTGTCTGCGAAAATTCCTGCAAGGTGTGCAAAAACCAATACTAAGAATAATTTAGCGCCAAATTCGTGACTTTCTTCCACGCCTTTTTCGGTTAAGGTAAATCCTAAAAATTGAGCAGTTTCCGTAGCCCAAAAATAACCTGTAATGGCAGTGAAAACACCTGCAAACATCATGGTAAACATAACTACAGAAGCCAAAGGATTGTGACCAACGTAACTGTTTTTATAAAAATAATTTTTAATGAAGTCTATTTGATGAGAAATTCCCATTGGGAAATCTTTGAAGTTGGAATATTTCGGGCCAATTATTCCGTAAAGTATTCTGAAAAAGGAAATTCCGCCTACCAAAGCTCCGAAAGCATAGTGATAGTTCATTTGCCACTCTTTTTCTCCCGTAATATAAGCTACGGTGAAGCCTAAGGCTAAAAGCCAATGCGATATTCTAGTCGTTAAAGACCATATTTTTGTTTTCATTTTTGTTTGATTTTAATGTAAAAAGTAAATAGAAATCTTGCCTTTTCTGTTTTAGAAAAAGTTGATTTGATGTAAAAATTATTGTTTTACATTAAAAATTCTGGTGGCTGAAAAATAGAGTAGTGGAACTCTGATATAAAATCTTTTTTATAAAAATAATGAGGCTTTTTTTCAAAAATTACAATTTTGGGTTTCTTAGGGATGAAATCTTCAATCCCTTGAAAAGTAAATACCAATGGTGAAGAAACTGTACTGAAATCATACGTTCTGAAAGGTAATTTTTTGTCTTGCTCATAATCATTATCCAAATTTTTGTCTAAATAATGATGTTCGAAAAATCCCATCAAAGTATAATCTTTGTTTATCAATTCGTGGTTAACAAAATGCTCAATTAAAACGGGCAATTTAAAAACCTGTCTGAATTCTTGAAAAGAGCTCAGATAAACAGAAAGTAATACTATGGGAATTAACTTTTTCAACTTACTATTTAGATACAATAATTAGGCTAAAGTTAAATGGAATATTAAAAAATATTTTTTTAAGCTTTAGCCTTTTATTTTTTCTGAATTATCCTGCAACAGACACTCCGATAATTTTACCAATTCCGAAGGTTATGGCTGCAGCAAGCAACCCGAAGATTACTTGTCTGAAACCAGAATACCAAATGCTTTTTCCTGTGAACAAGGTAATAGCAGAGCCAATTAAAAATAAGCCTACTGAGCTGGAAATGGCACTTGCGATTATCGCTGGCGTTCCGCTTAAAAAGAAAAACGGAAATAACGGTAATATTGCACCAATGGCAAATAAAACAAAGGAAGAGACAGCGGCTTCCATTGCAGAACCTTTTAATTCTTCAGAATTAATGCCGAGTTCTTCTTTTACTAAAAACTGATGCGCCGAATTTTTATCATTCATCAACTCTTTAGCCATTTGTTGTGCTTGTTCTTGTGGGATGCCTTTTGCTCTGTAAATTAGTTCTATTTCTTTTAGTTCACCTTCTGGGTTTACTTCTAGTTCATCCATTTCCAGAGACATTTGGTTTTCGTAGAGTTCTTTCGAGCTTTGTACAGAAATCCATTCTCCTAAAGCCATAGAAAGAGAGCCAGCCAAAAGCCCAGCCAAACCTGCAAGAAGCACTTCTTTTTGTCCGCTGCTGGCGCCAGCAACTCCCATAATTAGAGAAAAATTAGAGATTAGCCCATCATTACCTCCTAAAACGGCTGCTCTAAGGGCGTTTCCGCCAACAGAACGGTGTCTTTTTTCGAAACGAGAAAGGGCATTGCCTCCAATTTTTGGATTGTTATGAAGAATATTTTCAAGAATTTTCACGTGTGCAGTATCTGAAATTGATGCTTGCGTTTTAGTGTTTACTCTTGCTTTTCCTATGGAGTTAGACAGCGATTTTTCGGTATCCATTAATACTCCTAAAATATAATCATAGCCTAAAATACTGCCAATTTTCTTCAGGATTTTTGCTCTGGTAGAAGGTTGTGGCATGTCTTTTTCGGAGAGTCCTACTTTTTGTAAAAAAGCAACTGCGTGAGATTTTTCTATTTCAGACATTTGTAAGAAAACCTCTTTTACGTTTTGGTCTTCTTCTTTTTCTGCTAATAAACCGTATAGAAAAGAAGCATCTACTTCGGTTTGTATGTTTTTAAGGTTCATTGTTTTTTGTGTTCTAGTGTTAATCAAATATAATCAATTATCATTACATAATTTTGATTTTTTCCGAATAGTAAAATTTATTGTCATCATCAATAATAATACATTCTATATCTTTTAATTGATTGATTAAGGCAAGTCCTTTTTCTGTTCCTAGAATTGTAATGGGTGTAGCCAAAGCATCAGAAATTTCTGCATTTGGAGAGATAACGGTAACGCTTTTAATCCCGTGAACGGGAAAACCTGTTTTAGGATTGATGGTGTGCGAATATCTCTTGCCATCTATCATCACAAATTTTTCATAATTTCCAGAAGTTGCAACAGATAAATCGGTGACTTCTAAGGTGGAAAAAGGCAAATCAGAAAAATCAGGATGGGCAATGCCAATCGTCCAAGGTTTTCCGTTTTCTGGGATTCCCCAGCAAGATAAATCTCCTGAAGCATTAATAATGCCTGCTTTTACACCAAGGTTTTTCAGTAGATTTTTTGTTTTTTCGGCTGCATAACCTTTACCAATTCCCCCAAAACCAATTCTCATTCCTTTATTTTTAAGGAAAACCGTTTTTTCTTCTGTGTTGAGGATAATATTTCTGTAATCAATTAAAGCAATGCTTTTTCGAGCTAAAACTTCATCGGGAAGTTCAGTCATTTCGGTATCAAAATTCCAAAAGCGTTGGTCTATAGAACCGTAAGTAATATCGAAAGTACCATCTGTGATTTCAGAAATTTTTTTTGATCTTTTAATTAAAGAAAAGATTTCGTCACTTACTTTTACGGGTTTTAGACCTGCGTTTTTATTGATAAGGTTGGTTTCGCTCGTTTCTTGATAGGTAGAAAGCAAAGCTTCTATTCTAGAAATTTCTTCTACTGCTTTTTTCAGGAAAAAATCAGTTTCCGTTGCTGTTTTGGCTTCCACCGTAATCTCGAAACGGTTTCCCATCAATTTTTGGACAATCTTTTTTTGCATTTTATTTTGAAAAAAGCCTTGTGAAATACAAGGCTATCATTTATTCTTCCACGTTTTTAAGTCCCATTAAAAGATAATAAGCACCTTTCGTTACAAATCTTTTATTTTTGAGTTTTTCATCAAAATTTAAAATTTCTGTTCTGCCGTTTTCAGAATTTCCGATGGTTACAGGAAACATTTTGAAGGTTTTTGGTTTTACTTCCTCAAAAATATATTGTTTACTTTCCCAAGTCACCACAGCATCATCGGGAACAGTATTGCCCGTTTCACTATTGGTTTCTACTTCGGCATTCATAAAAGTTCCTGGGATTAAGCTTTTATCATAATTAATAAAATGACAATGCACAATTACAGATTTATCTGGTTGAAAATCCTTCCCAATTAATATGATGTTTGCGGCGTATTTTTTATCAGGATTTTGGTTGGTGTAAGCAAAAACTCTTTGGTTGATTGCAATTTTACTCAAATCTTTTTCAAAAACTTTAAGTGCAAGGTGTATGTCTTCTGTATTTACAATATCAAAAAGCATTTCTGTTGGCGATACATATTGTCCCATTTTAACGTTCACGCTAGACACATATCCAGAAACTGGCGATGTAAGCGAAATACTTCTTTTGATGTTGCTTGCAGAAAGAGTATTAGGATTAATGCCTAAAGTTCTGAGTTTTTCTGCCATACCACGCATTAAAATGTTTTGGTTTTGCGCTTCGGTCTGAGATTGTTGCATTACCTTATCAGACGCGGCTTTGCTTTGGTTGAGGTCTTTTTGTCTGGCGTAATCTTTCTGTGCATAACTCAGATTAGACTTTGCCAAAAGATAATCTTGTTGCAATTGCACAATTTGTGGATCTTCTAAAACGGCCAAAGTTTCGCCCTTGTTAACATGCATTCCTGGCATGTGACGGATGTTACGAACATAACCGCCACTTGGCGCAGAAACACTAGCTAAATTTTGAGGCGGAACATCTACATTGCCATTTAAAATAATTTTTGCTGAAATTTCTTCTTTTCCTAAAGTACCAATTTCAATTCCTGAGTTTTTCATTTGAGTGTCGTTCAGCGTAATTTGGTTTTCTACGGCTGCTACTTCAAATGTTTCTTTTTTTTCTTCTTCTTTTCCGCAAGAGAAAAGTAAGAAAGATAAAATTATTAATGATATGTTTTTTTTCATTTTAATTCATTTTTTTTGATGAAAATTTACTCGCCACCAATCATATGAGAGGCAACACCTTTCTTATTGGTAAGTTCTGCGATTGCAATACCAGCAAAGTGAATTACGATGAATGCAGGCATCCAATAAATGGCGAGTTTGTGTATTTCTTCAGCTTTTTCTAAGATATCATCACCTGCTAATTCAAATTTAAGCATCATACCTGTTGCAGCTTCTATGGCAAGCAAAAGATAGAAGATTAAATAAATCGTTCCCTGAAATTTTTCTTTCCCTGAGGTAGAGCTAGAAAAAGGATTAGGGAATTTAATTCCTTTTACAAGCATATAAATTATTCTTAAAACATAGGCAAAAACCAAAATGTAAGCAAAATTAATGTGCCATTCAAACATTGGGTTGATAATGCTTTTTGCAATAGCCCGCACACTTTCTTCGGGCATTTGTAGCCCTTTTGCGGTAACTTCGTTATTAATGGCTGCGGAAATGGTTTTTCTGCCCATCCAATACATTCTTAAGAAACCTGTTGCGAATAATACAAACATTGAAAGCGCTATAATCCAATGTAAAAGTCTGTGAGATGCTGTAAATTTTTTCATTTTTTTAAATTTTAATTATCACTTTTAAGTGCATTTATTTCTATGATTTTATCATTGAGTTCTCTCAATCTATCTAAGTATTTATTTTGAATTTCAAAAGCTTGCGTAATGAGAAGCGTCCATTCTAAATAGTTGATTTCTCCATTATAAAATTGATTATTAGCAGTTTTCAAAATACTTTCGCTGTTTTGTAAACCTGTTTTTTGGTAATAAGAAACCTCCTCATTCAGTTTTTGGTACAACCCGAAATTCTGTAAATATTGATTTTTAAGGTTTACCAAACCCAATTGGTAATTGTTTTCAGCGATTTGTTGGTTTACTTTTTGCGCTTCAATTACAGATTTTTGAGCAGAATTAAAAACAGGAAGACCAACGCCAATCACCCCAGAATAAAACCTTTTTGAACGATCATAAAATTGGTTGTCTGCACCGTTTCCGTACATCGTCATAGCGTTTACTCCCAGATTGAAACTTGGGGAAAGTTTACTTTTTTCAGCCTTCAACTTTGCATTCTGAATGTTTTTTTCTTGTTCTAATTGTTTTAAAACCAAAGGATTGCCTTGGTAATTAGCATTTGGATTTTCTACATTCAAAACTTTGTACTGTGTATTTTCATTTTGATAAAGATTACCATCATTAATTAAAAAACTTAATTTCTGAATGGCAATTTCTTTATCTTTTTCCAAAGATTTCAGTTGCATTTCTGCCTGGCTTCTAAGGTTTTCCGCAGTTGCTTTTTCCAGAAGGTTGCTTTCCCCTTTTTTTAATCTAAGCTCTGCTCTGTTAAAATATTGCGTGAAAATGCTGTCGGCTTTTTTAAGCAATTTTTTCTTTTCGTTGAGGTAATTTAACTCATTGTAAACCAGATAAATCTCTTTCTTAATTTGCCATTTTTGCAAATCGAGTTGAAGCAAAGAATTTTTGTATTCTTCTACAAGAACCGTTTTCTGTGCGTTGTAAAATTTTGGCAATCTTATGGTTTGTGATACCGAAATTTTATTGTCAACATAAGAAGAGTTCATTTGCCCGATTTCCCCAGAAATATTCAGCGGATCTATTATTGCAGCAGACTTTTGCATTTTGTTTTGATAATCAATTCTTAAAGCGCCACTTTTAAGCGTTAGATTATTATTAAATGCTTTATTAATAGCGGTTTCTAAAGAAATAGGAGTTTGCGAGAATCCCAAACCGAAAAGTAAAACGGCTATACTATTTAATATTTTATTTTTCATTTTTTGTTGATTTTAAGGATTTGTTCAATCTGATAATCAATGAGATGGGTTACAGTTGATATACGTCGTGTTCATCGCTTAATTCCTGAAGTTTTCTGTTTTTTTCAGGGAAATGTTTTTCAAACCAAATGTACATTACAGGTAGCAAATACAACGTGAGGTAAGTTGCCAATAATAAACCCCCAATAACAACGGTGGCTAAAGGACGCTGTACTTCTGCACCTTCACCAGAAGAAATAGCCATTGGTAAGAATCCTAATGAAGCCACGAAAGCCGTCATTAAAACGGGTCTTAGTCTGGTTTTTCCGCCAATGATTACTGCTTGTTTTAAGGTAGGTTGTAAGGTTTTTTGTCTGTTAAATTCAGAAATCAATACAATACCATTCAGTACAGCAACCCCAAACAAGGCAATGAAACCAACGCCCGCAGAAATACTGAAATTCATATCACGAAGCCATAACGAAAGAATACCACCAATAGCGGAAAGCGGAATGGCAGAGAAGATAAGCAAACCGTATTTTATAGAATTGAATGCGAAATAGAGCATCAATAAAATAAGCAATAAACTTACAGGAACTGCTATGGATAAACGTGCTTTTGCTTGTTGAAGGTTTTCGAATGTTCCTCCGTATTTTATAGAATATCCTGTAGGTAATTTCAGTTGTTTTTCAACGTTTTGTTGCAAATCTTCTACTGTAGATTGTATGTCTCGGTTTCTCACGTTGAAGCCCACAATAATTCTGCGTTGTGCGTTTTCTCGCTGTATTTGGTTGATGCTTTCCTTAAGATCTACATTGGCGACTGAGCTTAATGGGACATCTATTCCTGAAGGAGTGGAAATCAGCAGATTGTTAACGTCTTCAATGTTTTTTCTTTGGTTTCCATCTAAGCGAACCACCAAATCAAATTTCTTTTCTCCTTCATAAACTGAACCTGTTGCTTGACCTGCAAATGCGGTGTTTACTACGTTATTTACGTCTTCCACATTCAGCCCAAACTGAGACATCGCCTCTCGTTTGTAAGTAATCACGATTTGTGGCATTCCCGAAACGGGTTCAACATAAATATTCTGAGCACCTTGTATTTTTTTAGAAATTTCGCCTAATTTTTCGGCATAAACTTTTAAAGTATCAAGGTTTTCTCCGAAGATTTTACAAACTACATCTTGTCTGGCACCCGTCATTAATTCGTTGAAACGCATGGCTACAGGATATTGAAAAGAGTAGGTTACGCCCAACATGTTTTTTTTGAGTTCGGCAGACATTTTTTCGGAAAGCTCATCGTAAGATTTCGCGGAAGTCCATTCTGCACGAGGTTTCAGGATAATCATCATATCACTTGCGTCAATCGGCATTGGGTCGGTTGGGATTTCAGAACTACCTGTTTTTCCAACAATTTTTTCAATCTCAGGGAATTTTTTCATTAAAATCTGAGAAGATTTCTGTACCGCATCGGTAGAAGTTTTCAGGTTACTGCCTGGTAAAACCCTGGTGTCAACAGCAAAATCACCTTCAGGTAAACTCGGGATGAATTCTCCGCCCAATCTGGTCATTACAAAAACGGCTACGAAAAATACGCCTACAATTCCGAAGAAAATGATGTTGGGGATTCTTAATACTTGTGCTAATGAATAATCATAAAGCTTTTCTACTTTTTCCATCATTTTGTCTGAAATCGTTTTTTTGTCATCAATTTTTTTAGACAAGAAAAGCGAACTCATCATAGGTACGTAGGTTAATGAAAGGATGAATGCTCCTAATAATGCAAAGATTACGGTTTGCGCCATTGGGATAAACATTTTCCCTTCAATGCCTTCTAATGTTAGAATTGGTAAATAAACAATAAGGATAATGATTTGCCCAAAAACGGCTGAGTTCATCATTTTGCTGGATGAGGTATAAACTTCGTCATCCATCATTGTTTGAGAAATTTTTTGATTTTTGAAGTTTTTTAAGTGTTGCAATCTGTGGAGAACAGATTCTACAATAATTACGGCACCATCTACAATCAACCCAAAATCGAGTGCTCCCAAACTCATTAAGTTACCAGAAACTCCGAAAATATTCATCATAATAATTGCAAAAAGCATTGCAAGTGGGATAATGGAGGCTACTAAAAAACCAGCACGGAAGTTACCGAGGAATAATACCAATACAAAAACAACAATTAATGCACCTTCTAGGAGGTTTTTTTCTACCGTTCCGATGGCGTTATTTACCATTTTGGTTCTATCGAGAAAAGCATCAATTTTCACGCCTTCTGGTAGTGTTTTTTGGATTTCGTCTATTCTGGCTTTTACTTTTTTAATTACTTCGTTTGAGTTTTCGCCCTTCATCATCATTACAACAGCGCCAGCAACTTCGCCTTTTCCGTTGTACGTCATGGCTCCGTAACGTATGGCTTTACCGTACTGTACAGTTCCTATGTTTTTAATTAAAATAGGAGTGCCATCTTCTAGATTTTTAACAACAGTGTTTTCAATATCTGGGATTTTCCCCATTAAACCCTCGGTTCTAATGAAGAGTACACTTGGGCCTTTTTCAATATAAGCTCCGCCCGTATTTTGATTATTTTTTTGAAGTGCATTGAAGACTTCGGTCATCGTAACACCCATTGATTTTAGTTGGGCTGGGTTTACTGCTACTTCATATTGTTTAAGATTGCCACCAAAACTTGCAACATCTGCAACACCTTCTGTTCCTAATAATTGTCTTCTTACAACCCAATCTTGGATGGTTCTCAGTTCCATTGCATTATAGCGGTGTTCGTAGCCAACTTTTGGACGAATAACGTACTGATAAATTTCCCCTAAACCCGTAGAAATAGGAGCCATTTGTGGAACTCCTAAATTGGCAGGGATGTCTTTGGATACTTGTTGAAGTCTTTCCGCTACTTGTTGGCGAGCCCAATGTAAATCTACATCTTCCTTAAATACAATGGTAATAACAGATAGGCCGAAACGCGAAAAACTACGCATTTGTTTAATTCCGCCGATATTGTTATTGGCTTGTTCTAGTGGAAAGGTAATGAACCGTTCAACATCGGGTGCGCCTAAACTTGGCGAAACGGTAATAATTTGTACTTGGTTGTCGGTAATATCCGGAACGGCATCAATAGGTAATTTTCTTACCTCGAAGATTCCGTATATAATTAAACCAAGAGTAAACAAACCAATGATAAGTTTGTTTTTTATAGAAAATTCTATGATTTTATTTAACATTTTTACTTAATTTAAAAGTTGAAATATCTCATTACCTTAATAAAAGGATGAGTTTTTTAAAACAAATAAATTAAATAAATTTTGGTGGCGGGTAGAAAGAAAATGTATTGCCTTCTGTGTAGTTAAGAATGTAGTAGAAATTTCGATCTACTTTTTCAAAGAAAAATATTTTTGAAAAATTGAAATCAAATGTTTTTGGTAAATCCTGAATGGTAAAACTCGTGGCAGAAAAATCATGTGTTTTGAAGGGAAGTTTCATGTCTTCCTGGTAATCTTTATCTTTTTTAGTACCACTTAAATAATGGATTACGATAAAGTTTGATAAAGTTATCTTTGGATTTTCTAGTTTGTGTTCGTGGTAATGTTCTATAAAATCAGAAATTTTCAATATTTCTTTTGCCCCAGTAAAAGAAATGAGGTATAAGCTGATGAAAAATATTGAAATTATTTTTTTCAAGGACTATTTTTTGCAAATTTAATCAAAAAATTAATAGAGAAAATCTATTTAAGGAAATTTAGAATTATTACATATAATATGACTTTTAGCAGTTTTAGAAATGAAATTAGATTAATGATTAACTTTGTTTACATTAAGAAAATTAAATACAATTACTATGAAAAAAGTTATTTTAACATCTTTAATAGCTTCTGTTGTGGCTATTTCTTGCGGAAAAAAAGAAGAACCAGTAAAAGAAAGCACAGAACTAAAAGTAGAACCTACAGAGCAAGTTGCTACAGTTGCTAAAACTCCCGAAGAAGAAGGGAAAGATTTAATAGCTGCATCAGATTGTCTTACTTGTCATAAAGAAGATGCTAAATTAATTGGCCCATCTTATCAAGATGTTGCTGCAAAATATACAGAAAAGGATATTGATTTGTTGGTGGATAAAATAGTAAATGGAGGTAGTGGCGTATGGGGAGATGTACCAATGGCTGCGCATGCAGGTATGGATAAAGAAAATGCAAAAAAAATGGTGAAGTATATACTTACACTTAAAAAATAACAGTTTATAAAATTGTGATTTTAACAGATGCAGCCTTTCGGGGTTGCTTTTTTATTGTTAATCAGTAGAATCTTAAATTAAAATTCATAAAAAATCCTTAATTTTGCCTATTGAAAAAATAGTAAGAAAATGTCTTTAACAGAACAAGAAATCATCCGAAGAGAAAAATTACAAAAGTTGACGGAAATGGGGATCAATGCATTCCCGGCAGAAGAATATAAAGTAACTGATACTACGAAATCTATAAAAGAAAATTTCGAAGAAGGTAAAAAAGTAAACCTTGCAGGTAGATTAATGTCTAGAAGAATTCAGGGGAAGGCTTCTTTTGCAGAATTACAAGATTCTGATGGTAAAATTCAGGTGTATTTCAATAGAGATGAAATCTGTACTGGCGAAGATAAAACCTTATATAACGAAGTTTACAAACACCTTTTAGATATTGGTGATATCATCGGTGTGGAAGGAGAGCTGTTCAAAACGCAAGTTGGCGAAATGACGGTAATGGTTAAAAATTTCAAATTATTAACCAAAGCACTTCGTCCGCTTCCTTTGGCTAAGGTTGATGAAAACGGAGTGGTACACGATGCGTTCAACGATCCAGAACTTCGTTACAGACAACGTTATGTAGATTTAACCGTTAATCCTCATGTAAAAGAAATTTTTGTGAAAAGAACAAAATTGTTCAACGCCATGAGAACTTTCTTTAATGATGCAGGTTATTTCGAAGTAGAAACTCCAATTTTGCAAGCCATTCCTGGTGGTGCTGCTGCTAGACCTTTCATTACACATCATAACGCTTTGGATATTCCTTTGTACATGAGGATAGCTAATGAATTGTATCTAAAAAGATTGATTGTTGGTGGTTTTGATGGTGTTTACGAATTTTCTAAAAATTTCCGTAACGAAGGAATGGACAGAACACACAATCCAGAATTTACCGCCATGGAAATTTATGTAGCTTACAAAGACTACAATTGGATGATGGATTTTACCGAAAAATTATTAGAATTCTGCGCAATTCAGGTAAACGGAACTACCAAAGCTACTTTCGGGGAACACGAAATTGATTTCAAAGCTCCGTATCCAAGAATTTCAATGACGGAAGCTATTCAGAAATTTACAGGTTTTGATATTACAGGAAAATCTGAACAAGAATTGGCGGATTTTGCAAAATCTATTGGTATTGAAGTAAACGAAACCATGGGTAAAGGAAAATTAATTGATGAAATCTTTGGTGAAAAATGCGAAGGGAACTTCATACAGCCAACTTTCATTACAGATTATCCTATCGAAATGTCTCCTTTAACCAAAAAACACAGAAGCAAAGAAGGTCTTACAGAACGTTTTGAATTAATGGTTTGTGGTAAAGAAATTGCCAATGCTTATTCAGAATTAAATGACCCGATCGACCAAAGAGAACGTTTCGAATCTCAAATGGCGCTTTCAGAACGTGGTGATGATGAGGCAATGTTTATAGACCAAGATTTCTTACGTGCTTTAGAATATGGTATGCCACCAACTTCTGGCTTAGGAATCGGTATGGATAGACTCATTATGTTCCTTACCAATAATGCTTCTATTCAAGAGGTTTTATTCTTTCCGCAAATGAGACCAGAGAAAAAAGCTCCTGCTATAGAATTGGGTGATGATGAGAAAGTGATTTTAGAAATACTAAATTCGCAATCAGATGCTGTGGAATTATCAATAGTTAAAGAAAAATCTCAATTATCTGGTAAAAAGTGGGATAAAGCCACAAAAAATTTAACAAAAAATAATGTTATTAAAATAGAAAAAAGTGATGATAATTTACTTATTGGCTTAATTTAATAAATAATTAATATAAAAAATCTAAAAACACGTCATTTATGACGTGTTTTTTATTATAATGATGTACATTTGTAGATATAATATTTTTAACAAGTTTATAAAATTATACATCAAATGATTTAAAATTTTATTATTTTTAATAATATTAATTTAAAATTTTAACCAAATTAAATATTAATTATGAATTGCAATAACTTATTTATAGTTTTGCTTAAAATTTGTGAGGAATGAAAAATGGATTATATCAACCGCAGTTTGATTTCGACTCTTGCGGTGTTGGTTTTGTAGCGAATCTTAAAGGGATTAAAAGTCATAAAATTGTATCTGATGCAATTACTATGCTTGAGAATATGGAGCACCGCGGTGCTACTGGGTATGAAAAGAATACTGGTGATGGTGCAGGAATCCAAATTCAGATTCCTCACGAGTTTTTGTATGAAAAAGCGCTCGAAAATGGTTTTTACCTTCCCGATGTTGGTAATTATGGTTTGGGGATGCTTTTCTTTCCGCAAGATGATGCGTTGCGCGATGAGTGCAAAAGAATTATTGAAAATTCAGCGGAAAAACTCAATTATAAAATTTTAGGATTTCGTCCAGTTCCTGTTAATAATTTTGATATTGGCGAAACCGCAAAATCTGTAGAACCTGTAATGGAAATGATTTTTATTGAAAAACCATTCGATGTAACTTCTGATGATGATTTCGAGAGAAAATTATTTATTTTTAGAAATTATATTTCTCACCAAATTGCCAATATTACCCAAAACGACCCAATTGGTTTTTATGTAGCTTCTATGTCTTGTAGAAAATTAATCTATAAAGGGCAGTTGCGAAGTGTACAAATCAGAAATTATTTCAAAGATTTAACAGATCCTAAACTCACTTCCGCTTTCGGAATGATACACTCTAGGTTTGCTACAAACACCAACCCGAATTGGAATCTTGCACAACCTTTCCGCTTTTTAGCACATAACGGCGAAATTAATACGGTTCAAGGGAATTTAAACTGGCTTCGTTCTGGCGAAAAAAATCTAGAAAGTCCATATTTTACACAACAAGAAATGGATATGCTTTTGCCTTTAACCAAGCCTAATCAATCAGATTCATCATATTTAGATAATATGGTAGAATTGTTGGTGCATTCTGGTAGAAGTTTACCACACGTAATGATGATGCTCATTCCTGAAGCTTGGGACGGAGACAAACATATGGAAGCTTACAAAAAATATTTCTATGCTTTCCACGCTTGTGTGATGGAACCTTGGGACGGACCAGCTTCTATCTCTTTCACAGACGGAAAAGTAATTGGGGCAACTCTTGATAGAAATGGACTTCGTCCTTCTAGATATTGCGTAACAAGTGATGATACCATTGTGATGGCTTCAGAATCTGGTGCGCTTCCTGTAGATCCTGCAAAAGTGATTAAAAGAGGAAGATTGCAACCTGGGAAAATGTTTTTAGTCGATTTAAAGAAAGGAAGAATCATTAATGATGATGAGCTGAAAAAGGAAATTTGTACTTCTCAACCGTATCAGCAATGGCTAGAAGAAAAACAAATTAAATTAGACGAACTTCCTGAACCAAGAATGAGATTTACCAGAATTCAAGGGCAAGATGTTCTTAAATTTCAAAAAGCGTTCGGATATTCTAGAGAAGATATAGAAAAAGTAATCAAAGTAATGGCAGAGTCTGGCAAAGAACCAATCGGTTCTATGGGATTTGATTCTCCAATTGCAGTTTTAAGCGAAAAACCACAACATTTAAGTTCTTATTTCAAACAATTATTTGCTCAAGTTACCAATCCGCCAATTGATCCAATTCGTGAAAGATTGGTAATGTCTCTTACCACAATTATCGGTGGAAACGGAAACTTATTAACAGGCGATAAAAAATTTGCACACAGTGTAACGTTAGATAATCCAATTTTAGACAATCTTCAATTAGAAAAATTAAGAAGTATTGATACAGGGGATTTCCAAGCGAAAACTTTACAAACGTATTTCAAAGCTGATGGAAAACCTGGAAGTTTGAAAAAAGGAATCGACAGACTTTGCCGTTACGCGATGGATGCGGTGCAAGATGGTTTTGATGTAATTATCCTTTCCGATAGAGCTATAGATTCTAATCACGCTGCAATCCCGAGTTTATTGGCTTGTTCTGCGGTTCATCATCATTTAATAAGAATGGGTGTTCGTAGAAAAGTAGGTTTGGTGGTAGAAGTGGGCGATGCTTGGGAAGTTCATCATTTTGCAACTTTACTCGGTTTTGGTGCAACTGCAATTAATCCTTATTTGGCTTTGGCAACCATCAGAGAAATGGTGAATTCTGGCGAAATTAAAGGTGAAGATTATCCTAAAGCAAAGAAAAATTATATTAAATCTGTTGGCGATGGCTTGTTGAAAATTTTCTCAAAAATGGGAATTTCAACGTTGATGTCTTATCAAGGAGCGCAGATTTTTGAAATTATAGGCTTAAATAAATTAGTAGTAAACACTTGTTTTACGGGAGCGATTTCCAGAATTGAAGGACTTGGTTTTGATGATTTGGCAGAAGAAGCTTTAGCAAAACATTTTGATGCTTATGCGCCTAAATTTGAACAACCTGTCTTAAATGAAGGCGGTGTTTATCAATGGAAAAGAAAAGGAGAGTATCATATGTACAATCCTCAAACCGTTGATTTATTACAAAAAGCCACAAGAAATAACGATTACGAAACTTTCAAAAAATATTCAAGAGCTGCCAATAATTTAACCAATAATGCGGCTACTCTCAGAAGTTTATTAGAATTTAAAAACGACAGACCAGCCATTCCGATTGAGGAAGTAGAACCTGTAGAAAATATTTTGAAACGTTTTGCGAGCGGTGCAATGTCTTTCGGTTCCATTTCTTACGAAGCGCATTCTACTTTAGCGATTGCAATGAATAGAATTGGTGCGAAAAGTAACACTGGAGAAGGTGGCGAAGACGAAATCCGTTATCAACTCAACGAAAAAGGAGAAAATCTTCGTTCGGCGATTAAACAAGTGGCTTCGGGAAGATTTGGCGTTACTGCAAGATATTTAGCAGAAGCTGATGAAATTCAAATAAAAATGGCGCAAGGTGCAAAACCTGGAGAAGGAGGACAATTACCTGGCGATAAAGTAGATGCTTGGATTGGGAAAACACGTCACTCAACTCCTGGAGTTGGTTTAATTTCTCCGCCACCACATCACGATATTTATTCCATCGAAGATTTAGCTCAATTGATTTTCGATCTTAAAAATGCGAATAGACACGCTAGAATTTCTGTAAAATTGGTGTCAAAAGCAGGAGTTGGAACCATTGCAGCAGGTGTTGCAAAAGCAAAAGCAGATCATATTTTGATTTCTGGTTACGATGGCGGAACTGGTGCATCGCCTTTAAGTTCGGTGCGTCACGCTGGTTTACCTTGGGAATTAGGTTTGGTAGAAACGCATCAAACGTTAATTAAACATAAATTAAGACAAAGAGTTACGGTACAAACAGACGGACAAATAAAAACTGGACGAGACATTGTAATGGCAACTTTGATGGGTGCTGAAGAATGGGGAATTGCCACTTCTGCTTTAATTGTTCAAGGTTGTATTTTGATGAGAAAATGCCACGAAAACACCTGTCCAGTTGGTATCGCAACACAAAACGGTGAATTAAGAAAAAAATTCACAGGAAATGCCGATCATTTGGTGAATTATTTCACATTCTTGGCAACGGAAACCAGAGAAATTATGGCTTCGCTAGGCTTTAGAACGGTTGATGAAATGGTAGGGCAATACCAATGTTTAACCAAAAGAGAAGATTTAAAATTTTGGAAAGCTAAAACCGTTGACTTAAGTGCATTTTTACAAAAAATGGACACAGAATTGCCTCTCACGAAATCTGAACCTCAGGAAGATGAATTGGTAGATTCATTATCTTGGAAGTTGATTGAAGCGGCTCAAAACGCCATCGAAAGTAACGGAAAATGTGAAGCAGAATTTAATATCATCAATACCGATAGAACTGTTGGGACGATTCTTTCTCACGAATTAACCAAAATTTATAAATCTGAAGGAATGCCAGAAGATGCTTTGAGATTTAATTTCAAAGGAACTGCCGGACAAAGTTTCGGGGCGTTCTGCAACAAAGGAATTACGATGAAATTAGAAGGCGACGGAAACGATTATTTCGGAAAAGGACTTTCTGGTGGTAAATTGGTTGTTCATCCTGATAGAAGTTCTACTTTCAAAGCCAATGAAAATAGCATTATTGGTAACGTAGCTTTATATGGCGCAACCAGTGGAAAAGTCTTCATCAACGGAATGGCAGGAGAGCGTTTCTGCGTAAGGAATTCTGGCGCAACTGCTGTTGTGGAAGGAGTTGGAGCTCACGGTTGCGAATATATGACTGGTGGAACTGTGGTAGTTTTGGGTGGAGTTGGTAAAAATTTCGGAGCGGGAATGAGCGGTGGAATCGCTTACATTTGGGATGTGAACGAAACGTTGAAACAAAATTTCAATCCTGATATGGCAGATTTAGAAGGTTTGACGGAAAAAGATAAAAACACCATCAAAAATCTAGTGGAAGAACACGTGAAGGAAACCGATAGTGATTTAGGAAAATATTTGTTGCAAGATTTTGAAGAAAATTTAAAATATTTTGTGAAAGTTTTCCCTAGAGATTACAAAAAAGTGTTGGAAAAACAAGGTGTTGAATTTTAGAATTAATAAAGTTTGAATGGGTTTGAAATTGTCTGAAATCGTTTGATGAGTTCCGTAGGAACGAACGATTTCGTAGCATTGGAATTCATTCCAATGTATTTAAAACGGAGCATTAGAATTCATTCCAATAAATTTAAAACAAATCATCGGAATTAGAAAAAATTAAAAAAATGGGAAAAACAGACGGTTTTTTATTATATAAAAGAGAGTTGCCAACTAAAGATGCAGTTGCGGACAGAGTAAAACACTATAAAGAATTTCAGCATTTGCCATCAGCGGAATTACTGAATAAGCAATCTGCAAGATGTATGAATTGCGGAATTCCTTTCTGTATGAGTGGTTGTCCGCTCGGAAATGTAATTCCAGAATTTAATGATGCGGTGTATAAAGAAGAGTGGAAAAAAGCCTACGATATTTTAAGCACTACCAATCCTTTTCCAGAATTTACGGGCAGAATTTGTCCTGCTCCTTGCGAAGGTTCTTGCGTTTTAGGTATTAATGAATTGCCAGTAACAATAGAAGAAGTAGAGAAAAATATTATCGAAATTGCTTATCAAAACGGCTATGTAAAACCAAGGCTTCCTTTAAAGAGAACAGGCAAAAAAGTAGCAGTTATCGGTTCTGGACCTTCTGGTTTAGCAGCAGCCGAAAAATTGAATCAATTAGGACATTCTGTAACAGTTTTCGAGAGAGAATCTGAAGTAGGCGGTTTGTTGAGGTTCGGGATTCCTGATTTTAAATTAGATAAATCTGTGGTAAAAAGAAGAGTGGAATTGATGAAAGCAGAAGGAATTGAATTTAAAACCAATACTTTGGTGGGCAAAGATTATTCTGCGGAACAATTGAATAGAGAATTTCACGCCATTGTTTTAGCAATGGGTTCTACCGTTCCTAGAAATTTACCCATCCTAAATCGTGATGCAAAAGGCGTTTATTTCGCGATGGAATATCTCCGACAAAACAACAAAAAAGTAAGCAATATTGCTTTTACAGAAGATAATATTGATGCAAAAGGTAAGAA
>JAYRDY010000002.1:0-30736 GCA_041909215.1 Cloacibacterium sp.
TTTCTTTTTTTTCTATTTCTTCAATAGTTCCTTTGTTAAGGATTTTTGATGATGATGCTGTAATTACCATCGTTTCATTTGTTGATGTTTCGGTAATTATAATTGCTCCGTTTGCAACATGAAGGTTTTCTAGGCCAAATATTGAAGACTCTTGAGCTTGTGATTTAGAAAAAAAGAATAGAAAAAATAAAAGTGTAAAATAGCGTAAAATACTAATTGCTAGTATTTTGTTAGCTTCTAGAATGGGATTTGCACCAGAATATTTACTCAAAGAATAAATTTTCTTCAATTTTTGTTATTAATTTTTAGACCTATGCAAAAATAATACTTTATTTTAAATAAAAAATAAAAAATATTTATTTATTGTAATGAAATAAAAAAAACATCAATGATTTGTTCACTGATGTTTAATGTTTAACTCTGTAAAAAGAAAGATTAAGGTTTCCAAAAAGACCAATATGCGCCATTATATACGGCTAATCTTTTGGCTCCTGTTTTATTTACGAAAACTAGCATTCCTGGAGAAGGGCTTGGGATTTTGTTAACGTCATCAACGATTGGCAGAACTAGAGATTTTGTGTCTGATTCTAAAACTAAAACGCCATTGGCTGTTGATGTGTCGCTTCCGAGTATAACTTTAGAAGAAGAATCTTCTGTTATAATAGGTTGTGTACTTAGTTCTGATGTTATATTAGCATCCGTTCCACTCAAATCAGTCCAAGTACCATTGTAGTATTTTACTCTCGCTTTAGTGCCGTCAGAAGCGTCTAAAACAATTGTTCCTTCGGTTGGCGAACTAGGCAGTGTTCTTACGTAGGGTAAAATAATACCTTTGTTGTTACTGTTAGCAAATTCTAATAATACAGATTTTTTATTTATCGCCGTTCCCACATTGTTTCCCAATATGACCTGAGAAAAGAAAATTTGTGATGCAGCTAAAGCAAATATTGATAATATTTTTCTCATTTTTTTCATTTTTTAGGTTAAAAAATAATTATGGACAAGCTGGCGTAGAAAAACAGCTCCAAACACCATCTGCATAGATTTTTAAACATTTATCTGTTGTGTCATAAACCATCATTCCTTCTACTGGGTTTGTAATATTGGATAGGTTTGCTTTGGCTATTCTTGTAATTACGAATCCTTGTTTATTAGACTCTAAAACGGTGTGAGCAGATTTTCTGTTCATTGGCCAGTCGTTATTTGGGTTTCCGTCACCATCATCTCCAGCTCTTTTTAATAAAGTTATTCCATGGTTTGAAGGAATTCCAGTAGCAGTATTGGTTACTGGGTTGTAACAAACAGCTTGTGTATCTGTGTCTGTTGCAGAATTATTAGAGAGATTAGAATCTATAGAGTTTGTAGGAGAAGTTATGGTTGCAGTATTTACCAAATTACCGGTGAAGGTTATAGGAATTGAAACGTTAACAGTGTATGTAACAGTTCCTCCAACAGGTAAAGAAACAACATCTGATATAGCCCCTGTTTGTGTTCCTACTACCGAGGTGGTAGCGCCTCCTGAAACCGTAGCTGTATAGGTAACATTACTACTGTTAATACCAGTAGGTAAAGGATCGGAAACGGTAGCTCCAAGTACCCCAAATGGTCCGTTATTTCCCACTACGATTGTATAGGTGTTGGTGGTTCCTGGTGCATATGTGGTTTTACCATCGGTCTTAGTGATGTATAAATCTGCATTAAAAACAATAGGAGCGGTAGAGCAATGGGCACCATCATTTGCGTTACTCGCAGGAGATGATGAAATTAAAACTCTTGCTCCGTTTGTAATATTAAACTGATAGAATCCTCCTGTATTAAGGGAACCGTACAGTTCTCCAGTACTGGAGCTAAATAAGGCGCCGAATGCTGTGCTGCCTGTACCTCCTCCAATTACTGTAACGGTGCCATTGTTAGGGTTAATAGATATTAAATTTCCATCAGTACTATTGATACTATAAAGTAAACCAGTAGTATTGTTGTATGCCAAATCAGCAATATTTATAGCTCTGTTTAAAGCTATTGGGGTGGCAGTCATGGAAGAAACATTAATTTTATATAATGTACTGCCATTAGAGTTTTCTTTAATGTAATAATTACCAGCTGAATCAAATTCGCCAGCATTAAATAATATACCATTCGGTAGTCCTGAAACTGCACCTATGTTATAAAAAGTACCATTTTTACCTATTCTTACTAAGGTGTTGGTGTTGTCTATAGTACCGTATATAAAGCCGTCTTGAGGATTTAATCCTATTGAATTAAAACTACTTGTATAAGATCCTAAAGAAGGGAATGTAAATGGATTATTCGTTGTGTTTACATCATATAAAGTTTTATCTTGAGATAGATACAATTTAGAATCACACCCGAAAGGAATTTGGCAAGCTGCTCCATTTGTTGTGGTAACAGAAATGGTAGCTTTGTTAGATCGGTATCCTTCGTCGTTAAAGGGAGCTGTAGTCCCTTTTATCGAATATTGAACAGATTCAGTGCCTACAAAACCAGTATTTCCTGTGAAATTAACAACGCCAGTGGTAGGATTGTAAACCCAAGTGCCGTTGGTAGAAGTATAGGTATTGCCAGAAACCACTCCTCCTGAAGCATTATAAAAAACAAAAGAAGATTTATCTATATTAGCAGAGCTAGACGAAACTGTTGTAGGAAAAATCCCTGTATATGCTAAATCATTATTTAGTACATTAATAGGAATTGTAGTATCTCTACAACCTGTAGCTGTATCATCATAAGCTTCCGCTGCATAAGGCATTGTTACTTTTAAATTTTTAATCAAATGAGTATTGTTTAGACCTCCTGTAGAAGCAGCAAAACCGATTCTAAAAGAAGATGGCGCTATGGTAGAAAGCACATGAGAAGTATTTGCTCCCTGTGTATCACTATTATTATAATCTGTGATTGCAGGATTAGCATTTTCTACGTAAGTATAAGATGTTCTATACCAGTATTTATTAATAACGGTTGTTACAGTAGTGCCATGCTGTATTTTCACAGTTACATCAAACCCACCGTTGATATTGGGTAATAATTCTATTATTGCTTTTCTGTAGTTCGCGTTATTGGGATCAAAACTTAAAGAAGGTGTTTTCAAATCAAAATTTGCAGCTAAACCTGAAGCTGTAGTATAAGCCCCAGTTGATGGGTTTATTGTAGCAGCACCTGTAGTTCCACTAAGGGTAGATTGGGTAGTTAATACAGGATAGCCCGTAAATCCGTCACCTAAACCAATAGAAGAATTAATCACAGCACCTTTAGCCCCTCTCAAAGTTACGTGACTAAGCGCCTGAGAAAACGTAGAAGAAGGGATTCCGTTTGAACGTTGATCACCTTGAAAAACACTTCGCTTGTAATTTCCAAAAGCATCTAGCCCTACTCCAAGAAAAGCCCCCGTTAAACCAGTTTGCCTCAATGAAGCATACTGATCTCTCGCTCTATTATAGCCATAACCTAAACCAGCTCCATAAGCTCCAACAACTGGTGTTGTAACGCCAGCATCAAAAAGAAACATAGAGATACCATCTGCACCACTTCCTCCATACATTCCGTATTCAAATTCTATTCGGATTCCGTTTACAGAAGAAAACTGACGGTTATTTACATAGATTGCTCCAAACCTATTATTTGCAGCTGGGGTAAGCTGCACCCCATTTGTGGTAAATGTTGCTGAATTAGTTCCTATTTGTGGAGACAAAAGTGATATTTCAGATGGTTGCACTCCAGAAGTAAAAGTTTGTACATATGGAAAGTCTCCATATAATTGTGAGTGGATTAAATTGAATGTACTAAAAAATACAATACTCGATAATAATAAATTTTTTAAATTTTTTTTCATCATTTCATCATAATTAGTGTGTGTTTATGGTTTTGATTTTCTACAATCAAAACAAAAAATGTGTAATATTTGCTTAAAGATTATATTAATTTAATCTTTCTTTTTAATTAAATACAATGAATAATAAAAACTCAATCTCCCATAATTTAATAAGGAAATTTTTTTTGATTAAGTTTTAAGCAAATTTTTTAAATGAAATTTGATGACGGAGGAGGTCTTGCAAAAAGAGAATTATTTACCTTTTTAGAATGATAAAAAAGATAAAGAACGTTTTCTTTAACTTGATGATTTCTTAAAAAAATAATCAAATTAATTTCTGGTTTCAGAAAAATATTATTGTAATTGGTCGTGTTGCTGATTCCATTCTTTTCAATGGAGTTAGATAGCAAAAAAGAATTTTTAGGATTGTTTTTATTACAAACAAAATTATTTAATGATTTTTCTTTTTCTATTATTTTGTTTTTTTCTTTAATCTTATTTTTCTTTTGCTTTACAATTTTATTTTTAGCAATTTTTGTGTCAAATTTATCTTTTTGGGGCTTATGATAAGTTATGGTAGAATGAGAAGTATGTATAATAACTACTTCATCAGAAACTTCATTTACAACGATAGCACCATCAGATATATGGATGTTTTCTAATCCAGAAATTGTTTTTTCTTGAGAATAAGATTTAACGGAAAAAAGGACAATTAAAAACAATAAAACACGAAAAAAACCTCTTCTTAGAAGAGTTTTGTATAATAGCAGAAATAAATAGTAATGTGAGTACTTATTCAAAGAATGAGTTTTCTTCACTTTTTTTCGTTTTTGTGTTTTATTAATTTTGCAAAAATAGGAAAAATTTTGAGATAATTCATAATTAACGAAACAATTAAATAACTCATAATCAGTTGTTTGTTGTCAATTTTCATTTTTGTATCTTTGCAAAAATTTTAAGGCTCCCAAAGTGGGAGATACCTATTAATAACTTAATCCTTTTTCTAAAATTTTAGGATTATTAATACAATTTTTATGAGTAATATCGTTGCAATCGTTGGGCGTCCCAACGTAGGAAAATCCACCTTATTTAATCGTTTATTAGAAAGAAGAGAAGCTATCGTAGATTCTACAGCTGGTGTAACCAGAGACAGACATTATGGTAAATCTGACTGGAATGGTGTAGATTTCACCGTAATTGATACTGGCGGTTATGATGTAGGAACAGATGACATCTTCGAAGAAGAAATTCGTAAACAAGTACAATTAGCAGTAGATGAAGCTACTTCTATCATTTTTATGGTAAATGTAGAAGAAGGTTTACAAGATACAGACGCAGAAATTTATGAACTTCTAAGAAAAGCCAATAAACCTTTATATCTGGTAGTTAATAAAGCAGATTCTGCTAAAGAAGAATTGGCTGCTACAGAATTTTATCAGTTAGGGGTAGAAAAATATTACACCATGTCTTCAGCCACAGGTTCTGGAACGGGCGAATTGCTAGATGATTTGGTGGCAGATTTCCCAACTACAGAATACAAAGATCCTTTTGATGGTTTGCCTAGAATTACTATTGCAGGAAGGCCTAACGTAGGAAAATCTACGCTTACCAACGCACTTTTAGATGATAACAGAAACATCGTTACCGATATTGCTGGTACAACTAGAGATTCAATCGAAACATTATATAACAAGTTCGGACACGAATTTGTTTTGGTTGATACCGCAGGAATGCGTAGAAAATCTAAAGTTTCAGAAGATTTAGAATTTTACTCAGTAATGCGTTCTATTAGAGCGATTGAACATTCTGATGTGGTAATTATCATGGTAGATGCTACTTTAGGCTGGGAATCTCAGGATATGAACATCTTTTCTTTGGCTCAAAAAAATAGAAAAGGAATTGTAATTGTAGTAAATAAGTGGGATTTGGTAGAAAAAGAAACCAATACCATGAGAGATTTTGAAAATAAAATCAAAGAAAAAATCGCTCAGTTTAATGATGTGCCTATTCTTTTCGTTTCTGCTTTAACCAAGCAAAGAATTTTAAAGGCCGTAGAAACTGCGATGATGGTATATGAAAACCGTAAGAAAAGAATCAAAACTTCTAAACTTAACGAAATTTTATTGCCGATTATTGAGCAAACTCCACCTCCTGCAATTAAAGGTAAGTATGTGAAAATTAAATACATTACCCAATTGCCAACGCCAATGCCGCAATTTGCGTTTTTCTGTAATTTGCCGCAGTATGTAAAAGAACCGTACCGAAGATTCATCGAAAATCAATTGCGTAAACAATTTGATTTTACTGGAGTTCCTATTGATGTTTACTTCCGTCAAAAATAATTTACTAACCCTTTTAGAATTCTAAATTCTGAAAGGGTTTTTAATTAAAATGAAATTGATGTTCAAAATCATTTTAAACAGATAAAAAATATCAATAAATTTGTAAAATATTCAATTAAATAAATCTGCACAACATGGTTACTGTATTATCTGAAAATTTCTCTCTAGTCAATTCTTGGATTAATGAATTAAGAAACGTAGAAACCCAAAGCAATAGAGCCAATTTCCGTAAAAGCATGGAAAGAATTGGTGAAATTGCAGCTTTCGAAATTTCTAAAGGTTTAGAATTCAAAGAAATGGAGATTACCACGCCACTCGATAAATTAATGGTAAAAGAAATTGCAGTTCAGCCAGTAATTACCACGATTTTAAGAGCAGGAGTTCCCCTTTTTGAAGGAATTCTTAATTATTTTGATAAAGCAGATTGTGGTTTCGTTGCCGCTTACAGAAAACACGACGCCAACGATTATTTTTCCATCAAACAAGATTATCTTACTTGCCCGAATGTTGACGGAAGACCACTAATTGTAGCAGACCCAATGTTAGCAACAGGCGCCAGTTTAATAGAAGCGATTAAAGATTTATTAAATCATGGGACGCCATCACAATTGCATATTGTAGCTGTAATTGCCAGTAAACAAGGCGTAGAAACTATTGCTAAAGAATATCCAGATGCACATATTTGGGTAGGTGCCATCGATGAAAATCTTACGTCAAAAGGTTATATTTCTCCAGGATTAGGAGACGCTGGAGATTTGTCTTACGGACAAAAATTACAGAGATAGGATTTTAATTTTTGATTTTTATAAATCATAAGCCATTACCAAAATGCTTACTTTATTGTTTGGGTTTTTTAGAATTTCCCAAGCAATGGCGCTCAAAGTATTTCCTGTGGTAAAAACATCGTCTATTAATAAAACGTGTTTTCCTGAAATCTCTTCGGCGAGAGAGAAATCGTATTTGGTTTCTGCTCGGTGAGATTTGTCTTTTTGCGCTTGTGCTTTTTGATAAGAATTTCTTTTTAAAGCCTTCTTGTGATGAGGTATTTCCCAAAGTTTAGAAAGCGTATCCGCAAAAAGGTGCAACTGATTATAGCCTCTTTCTTTTAATTTTTTAGGATGAAGCGGAACGGTAAGTAAAATATCTGGCTTATCATTTGTTAACTTTACTTTTTCTGAAGTCCATTCTGCGAGAATTTTCCCTACGTTTTTCTGAGAACGATATTTCAGTTGATGCACCAACTTTCTGCTCAAACTTTCTTTTTCAAATTGCATTAAAGCAAAAGCATTTTCCACAGGGAAAAGCAATTTGCATCTGTTTTTCAGAGGGTTTTCTTCGTAGAAATGATAGTGATAAAATTTAATTTGAGGGAAACAAACTTCGCATACCAATTCTTGTTTAGAAATAATAGAATTGCAATGCAGACAGCGATTCGGGAATAGTAAATCCAGAAGCATAGAAATTGGTTTTTAGTTTTAAAAAACTAAAATAATAAAAATAATTTAGCCGCTTCGCTTTTAAAAATGATTTTGATGAATTTTTCTCGCAAATTTGGCTGATTTTATCTGCTAAATCTGCTTTATCGGCGAGAATTTCCCTAATTTTTTGTTTTAAAACTCCAAGTAAATGCAAATTTAGAAACTACGTCACCTTTTTCGTCTTTCCCTTCAGAAAACATGGTTAAGGTTTGTCCGGCTCCCGTTTCTATTGCTTTTTGCAAAACAGCATCTAATTCTTTCCCTTGGTTGCAAGAAAAAGTAATTCTTCCTACCGCTTTTTTGGTAAATTCAGCTTCGTTTTTTACAACGAGCATAGAGATTTTTTTACCCGATTTTCTAATTTTTTCAGCACAAAGAAAACCTGTAGAAAATTCTGCCGCCATTCCTTGTACTGCCCAAAACATAGATTTAAAAGGATTCTGATTGAGCCAACCGAATTTTACAGTAGTTACACAAGTCTCATCGTTCAATTCTTTCAAACGAACGCCAGCCAACCAAGAAATTGGGATTTTGGTAAAAAGATATAAGTGGAATTGAGTTTTATTCATTTCACAAATCTAAAGATTTTAAGTTTCAAGGCAATGAAAATTTGTATGAAATGAATAGTTTTCGCACCCCGACTTGAGCGGAACTCTTTTTCTGAAAAAAAGCATTGGCAAATGAAATGCTTTTTCTGAAAAAAGTGGGAGCGGAAGGCGGTAAAGGTGCCTAAATAAAAAACCACCGAAAAAATTCAGTGGTTTAAATATTTTTGGACTTCGGTCTTTATTATTTCACAAATCCTTTATTTTGTAAAAGCGGTTTAATTTCTGGGTTTCTCCCAGAGAAATCTTTGTAAGCCTTGTTAAGATCAACAGAATTGCCCACAGAAAGAATGTATTTTCTGAATCTGTCACCGTTTTCTCTGGTCATGCCGCCATTGTCGGTAATCCATTTCCAAGCGTCTGCATTCAGAACATCGCTCCACATATAAGCGTAATATCCCGCAGAATAGCCGCCTCCCCAAATGTGAGCAAAGTAAGGCGAATGATATCTCGGTGGAACTTGTGGTAAAGTAAATCCGTATTTCTGTAAAACTTCTTTTTCGAATTCTAAAGTGGGTTTGAACTGATTTTCTGAGGTTACAGAATGCCAAGCCATATCGAGTGTTGCCGCAGAAACCAATTCTGTTGTAGCATAACCTTGATTGAAAGTAGAGGCATTTTTAATTTTTTCTACTAAAGCTTGTGGCATTGGTTGCTTGGTTTCGTAATGGATGGCGTAGTTTTTAAGAATAGAAGGTTCTAACGCAAAAAACTCATTAATTTGAGATGGGAATTCTACGAAATCTCTTGGTACATTAGTTCCTGAAATGGTAATGTATTTTTGGTTCGCAAATAAACCGTGTAGGGTGTGGCCAAACTCGTGGAACATGGTAGAAACATCATCATAAGAAATTAATGAAGGTTTTCCTGGAGCTGGTTTTTGATAATTGAAAACGTTTACAATTACAGGTTTTGTATTGGTAGTGAAAGATTGTTCCACAAAGTTGCTCATCCAAGCGCCACCGTTTTTGTTGTCTCTGGTGTAAAAATCTAAATAATAGATGGCCAAAGATTTTCCGTCTCTATCGAAAACTTCATAAGCAACAACATCTGGATGATAAACTGGCAAATCTTTTCTTTCTTTGAAGGTAATTCCGTAGAATTTTTCAGCAGCATAGAAAACGCCTTTTTCTAAAACGGTAGAAACTTCGAAATAAGGTTTGATTTGGTTTTCGTCTAAATCGAATTTAGCTTTACGAACCTGTTCTGCATAGAAATTCCAATCCCAAGGTTCTAGAGAAAAACCACCTTTTTGTTCATCAATTAATTTCTGAATGTCAGCAGCTTCTTTTCTGGCTTGTTCTACAGCAGGATTCGCTAACTGAGAAAGAAGTTTAAGGGCGTTTTCTGGTTTTTGTGCCATTTGATCCATCAAATTCAACTCAGCGTAAGAAGATTTTCCCATGAGATGAGCTTTGTCCATTCTTAGTTTTGCCATTTTTTCCAGCGTTGCTCTGGTATCATTTTCATCACCCTTTTCGGCTCTGTACCAAGACGCTTTATAGAGTTTTTCTCTCGTTGCTCTGTTTTTTAGATTTTGTAAAAGAGGTTGCTGCGTAGTATTTAACAAAGTTAAAAGATACTTTCCTTCATAACCTGCATTTTTAGCATCAGTAGCTGCAGCTGCAATTTCGTCTGCAGAAAGTCCTTCTAAATCTTTAACATTATCAAACAAAACAGCTCCTTTTTTACGTGCTTCCAAAAGTTTGCTAGAGAATTGCGTACCCAAAGTAGCCAATTCTGCATTAATGGTTTTCATTTGTTCTTTCTGCGCATCGGTAAGATTAGCGCCAGCCAACTCAAATTTTTGTTTGTAAACCTCAATTAATCTTTTGTCTTCCAAATCAAGTCCATCTGTTTTTACAGCTTTAATTCTGTTGAAAAGTTTTGAATTGAGATAAATTTTATCGTAATGCGCTGCGAAAATTGGCGCATATTCTTCTTCAATTTTTTGTAAAGTAGGGTTGGTATTAGAACCTGTAAGATTGTAGAAAATAATTTGTGCTCTTTTTAGCACTTCGCCACTTTTTTCTAATGCTAAAACGGTGTTTTCAAATGTAGGAGCTTCTGTATTATTGGCAATTTTTTCAATTTCTGTAAGATTTTGTTTCAAACCATAATCAAAAGCGGGTTTAAAATGTTCGTCTTTAATTTTGTCAAATTCAGGAGCATGATATTGCAATGAGCTCTTCTTCATAAACGGATTGTTAGCCAGTGCAGCATCTACAATCGTTTCTTGTTGGGTTTCTGTATTTTTCATAGAAGTACAAGCTATGTTGAGCCCTAAAGTAGAAATCAACACAATCGATGTAATGTTTTTCATTATATAGTTGTTGTATAATTATAGGGTTAAAGATACAAATTTTGTAGGAAGTTGTAAATTCAGAAATTTGTAATCACAAGAAATCAAATTTTTTTAGAACAATTTTCTGAGTTTTTCATTTCTATTATTTAACCGAATAAAATTTGTAACAAATTAAAAATCAATTCGTCTAATTAAAAAATAAAATATTATGAAAACTTCTATCATTTCTATGTTGGCATTAAGCCTTGCTTTAACTTCTTGTGTGAAAATTAATACTGAAAGAGGCGAAAACGGTAAAGATGGTTGGGATGTTTTTTCTGGGAATGAAGGAAAAGAACCCATAACAGATAAAACCGTTGAAGGAGAGATTGATGAGATAAAAGTTTCTACTTCTATTGATGCAGAAATTTTTAAATCAAATACTGAAAAAGTAGTCGTTTCTGCTCCAGCAGACATTATGCAATATATTAAAGTAGAAAATAATGCAGGAAAAGTAAGAATTTATATTAAATCTGATTTCGGAAAATCCATCAGCACCAAAAATGTAAAAGCGAAATTTTATGTGAAAGATTTCACTAAAGTAGTGGCAGATTCTAGCGGAGATATTAAAATCGTAGATGCATTTACGCAAGACAAAGTAGAGATTAACGTTTACAGCTCTGGGAATATTGAGGCGACAAATTTAGAGGCTAACAATTTTAGAATTGATGTAAACAGTAGCGGAGATTTTTCAGGCAAAATTTGGGCTGTTAATTTAGAGGCAAACGCTTCATCGTCTGGTGACATTATCATCCACGGAAAAGCAAAAAATGCAACTTTACAATCTAGTTCTTCTGGCGATGTAAAAGCTAAAGAGCTTATGGTAGAGAATGCCAATTTAGAAGCTTCTAGCAGTGGAGATATTGCAGTATCAGTTTCAAGAAGTTTAAATGCGAAAGCAAGCTCTTCGGGAGAGATTACTGTTTATAAAAATGGGAATCTAGAGCATTCTAATATCCAGAAAAGTAGCGCGGGAAATGTTTATTTAAAATAAAAAACACACATTATTCATATCCAAATTAAACGAAAAATCAACCAAATATTTTTGGTTGATTTTTTATTTTTAGTTTGATGAATTTAGAAAATAATTTGAAGTTTTACGTTTCATTTACCAACTTCCAGAAGCGCCACCACCACCGAAACTTCCGCCACCGCCGAAGCCTCCAAATCCGCCACCAGAACTTCCACCACCAAAACCACCACCGCCAGGAAATGGGAAAAATCCGCCAGGGTAAACTCGGCGTCCTTTTCTGGTGATAATAACATCGTCATCGTCTCCAAATCTGCCACCACCTCCAGAATTATTGTTTTTGGAGATAATATAGATAAGAATCATAATGATTAAAAAAATAAGAAAAGCGTGGGCTAGAGAAAAATCTACACTTTCTGATGGTTGTTTTGCAATGGGTTTAAATTTACCTTTTACAGCATCCATAATTGCAGAAGTACCGTGGTTTATACCATTGTAAAATTCTCCTTTTCTGAAGTAAGGCGTCACCAAATAATCTAAAATTTGTCCAGAAACAGAAGCTGTAAGATATTGTTCTACCGCGCGGCCTTGTTGTATAGACATTGTATGATCTTCAGAGGCAATTAAGAAAACTACACCATTATCAATATTTTTTTTACCAATTCCCCATTTTTCGCCAAACTGTGTCGCGAGAAAATTAACGTCTTCTCCTTTGGTTGATGGGATAATGATGACTTCTATTTCCGTGGAAGTAGAATCTTCAAATTTAATGAGCTTATCATTAAGGGTTTGTTTTTCCGTTTCTGTAAGAAGCCCAGCTTCATCATAAACAGGATACAGCGTTTTGGGCTTTTCAGGAATCTGATATTGTGCCGAAACGATAAAGTGACAGCAAACTAAAAAACCTACCAGAAATATTTTAAGAGAAGGTAATCTCATTGGGTAATTCATTAGGGTTTTCTCCTTCAATTGGGAAGAATTTTTTGAGTTCATAACCCGTTTCTAATATGGCATTGTGCAATCCTTCGAAATATTTTTTCTCTGAAAACGCTTGCGTAATTTTATCGTGTAAATCGTTCCAGAATTTTTGCTGAACTTTTTCATGAATGCCTTTATCACCAATAATGGTAAGGTATTTTTGTTCGAAATTAACGTGGAAAAGCACCGCGTTTCTTTCTTGAGTTTTGTCCATACCAAGAGTTTTGAAAACCTCCCAAGCTATTTTGGCGTTATTTTCTTCAGAGGTACTGTCTATATGTACTCTAATTTCGCCAGTAGAGTGGTCTTCAGCTTTTTTTATGGCTTCTACAAGAGAAGCCATTTGTATATCAGTAAGAAAATTATTCATTATTATTTAAAAACTTCAGGAGCTTTTTCTGCACCTGCAGCAGCTTTGAATACTGGTTTTGCAGCAAATTTAGGGAAAAATGCAACAAGCAAACTTCCTGGTAATTGTTGAGCAGAGTTGTTGAATTTCTCAACAGAATCGTTGTAATAAACGGTTTCTGTTCTTATGCTGTTTTCAATAGCCGTATATTCTCTTTGGAAATTAAGATATTGTTGGTCTGCTTTTAGGTTCGGATATTGTTCTACCACGGCCATTAATCTGCTTAAAGCACCTGTTAATTCTCCTTGCGCTGCTTGGAATTTTGCCATATCAGCTTCCGTCATATTTGTAGGATCAATCGTGATAGAAGTTGCTTTAGATCTTGCCGCGATAACATCAGTAAGGGTGGTTTTTTCAAAATTAGCATAAGATTTCACAGTGTTTTCTAAAGCTGGAATTAAGTTGGCTCTTTTTTGATAAACAGTTTCTACGTTAGCCCATTTTTTTTGAACTTCGTTATTCCCTGCAACCAATCCGTTATAAGCTCCGAAGGCCCATAGCCCAATAACTACAATAATACCAATAATTACAAGACCTGCGGTCCCAATTCCGAAACATCCTTTGTTGTTCATAATCGTGTTTTTTAATGTTTAAAAATTCTAAACCAAATATACAATTATTATGCTAATTTTGTAAAATATTCCTAAAAATGATTACACTTATTGTAGCAATGGGTAAGAACCGAGAAATTGGAAAAGAAAACCAATTGCTTTGGCATTTACCAAAAGATTTAAAACGCTTTAAAGAACTTACTTCTGGGTATCCTATTATTATGGGGAGAAAAACCTATGAAAGCATTGGCAAACCGCTACCTAACAGAACAAATATTGTGATTAGTAGAAAAAATGATTGGTTTGAGGAAGGTATTCTTATCGTAGGAAGCATAAAAGAAGCGGTGAAATTCGCTAAAAAAATAGATGAAGAAGTGTTTATTATTGGCGGTGGTAATATTTATGAACAAACTATAGATTTGGCAGATAAATTAGAAGTTACTTTGGTAGATGCAGAGCTAGGTGCAGATACTTTTTTTCCGAAAATTAATGAAAAAGTATGGCAGAAAACAAATGAAGAATACCATCAGAAAGATGAAAAAAATGAGTTTGATTTTTGTTTTCAGACGTTTGAAAGAATCAAAGAAAAATAAATTTACCATTTCAACTTTTAAATTTTAATATTATCACTAAATTTGCACCACTTAAAATTTAACAATGAATAAATACATAAAATTCTTAATTTCTGCAATCATGATTGCTTTTGGAGTGTACCTTATGATGAATCGCCAAATTGGTTGGGGAATTGTAGTGGTATTCTTTTCGCTAAGTCCTATTTTGTTGTTTTTCAAAAACGAATATATTCTGTTGGCTTTTTGGCAAATGCGTAAACAAAATTTTGTAAAAGCAGCTCATTGGTTAACGTTCATTAAGAATTATCAATCTCAATTACACCGTTCACAGTACGGATATTTTCATTATTTACAAGGTTTAACTTTAGCGCAAGAAAACCCTGCAAGAGTAGAACCATTAATGAGAAAAGCCTTAGATTATGGATTGAATATGAAGCAAGACAGAGCTATGGCAACCTTAAATTTAGCTGCTGCAGCTTTACAAAAAGGCAGAAAGCCAGAAGCACAAAGATTGTTGGAAGAAGCTAAAAAATTAGATTCTGCGGGGATGATGACGGATCAAATAAAAATGATGAAAGAACAATTAAAAATGCCATCAATGCAGAAACATATGCACAATCCGCATATGAGACAAAGAGGAAAATTCTTCTAAGAAAATCAAATATAAAATAAAAACTCCTGAAAAGCTTCAGGAGTTTTTTATGGTTTAAAAATTAAGGTTTTACATTTCAGAACTATTGGTTTCTCTGTAAAATTTTGGGATTTGCCAATGGTATTTTACAGCTAAAGTTCTTATCAATACAATAAAAAAGATGGTGATGATTTGATTAAAAGTTTCAGAAAAGTTGCTGAAATTTTTAAGAATAATATAAAGTGCGCCTCCAAAAATAGCAGCGGTAGCATAAATTTCTTTTCTGAAAATTAAAGGAATTCTGTTGAGTAAAATATCTCTAATAATCCCGCCAAAACAACCTGTTATTGTTCCTAAAACAACTCCAATTACTGGGTGAATGTCTGCGTTAAGACCTTTTTCTACACCAATAATGGTAAAAAGTCCCAAGCCTAAACTATCGAAAATAAATAAAGTTACTTGGAAATTTTTTTCAATCAGTTTGAAAATCATAGTAAAAATTGCCGTGAAGAAAATAAGACTCACCGAGAGCAAATCGTGCATCCAAAAAACAGGAACATCTAGCAATAAATCTCTTATTGTGCCACCTCCAACAGAAGTTACAAAAGCGATGAGGATAACCCCAAAAGGATCAAATCGTTTTTGCATCGCCGCGAAACTGCCAGACATTGCAAAGGCAATCGTCCCGAAAATTTCTATAAAAAAGGTGAAGTTTGGGTACATGGATTAAAAAATGAATTGAAAAAGTAAGTTTTTTAAACGCGAACGGAATCTGGAACCAAAAGTTCATATTCTCCATTGTTGTTGATGATTTCTCTTACAATACTACTGCTGATGAAAGATTTACCAGAAGAAGTAAGCAAAAATACAGTTTCTAGTTTTCTTTTAGCCAAAGTTCTGTTGGTGTGTGCAATCGCTTTCTCGAATTCGAAATCTGCAGGGTTTCTCAATCCTCTTAGAATAAACTGAGCTTCTTTTTTTAAGCAATAATCAATGGTTAAGCCTTCAAAAAAATCTACTTCTACGTTCGGGAAGTGTGCAACAGCTGTTTTAATAAATTCCATACGTTTTTCTAACGGGAACATGTATTTTTTTTGAGAATTCTGTCCAATAGCGATAATCAATTTATCAAAAAGTGGTACAGCTCTTTCTATAATATCAAGATGTCCAAGCGTAATAGGATCAAAAGAACCAGGGAATACAGCAGTTTTCATTAGATTTTAGGTTTTATATTCTAGACTTTAAATTATTTTAGAAAACACTATTTAAAATCTAAAATTTTTCATTTATAATTATTTATTAAGAGCTTTTTCTACTTCGTTTCCACAAAGATCTTTAATGGAAATTCCGTAAATTTTGGCTTGTTGAGGTAAAATAGAAGCGGGCGAAAAACCTGGGTTGGTGTTCATCTCCAACATATAAGGAGTACCGTTCATAATAATATATTCGCTTCTAGAAAAACCGCTCATACCAAGAGATTTATAAGCGTGTTTTGCAATTTTCTCTACTTTTTCTCTGGTTTCGTTGTCTAATCTTGCTGGCGTAATTTCTTGTGAAGCTCCTTCGTATTTAGCTTCATAATCAAAAAATTCTTTGTCAGGAACAATTTCAGTAATGCCTAAAACCACCGTTTCTCCTTTGAAATCTACCACACCAACCGAAACTTCCATGCCATCTAAGAAACTTTCGATAAGAATTTCATCATCTTCTTTGAAGGCAAATTCTATCGCCGCCGCCAATTCTGATGGTTCTTTTACTTTAGAAATTCCTAAGGAAGAACCGCTTTGGTTAGGTTTTACAAACAATGGAAGGTTGAGCTCTGCTATAATTTGGTCTGCATTAATTGCATCGCCTTTTCTCAGATAAATGCTTTTTGCAGAAGGAATTCCGTATTTAGAAAGCACTGCCAAAGTATCTTTTTTGTTGAAGGTAAGGGCGCTTTTGTAAAAATCGCAACCTGTGTATTTTTGTCCGATAGCATTCCAATAGCCTTGTAATTCTCCGTTTTCGCCTGGCGCTCCGTGGATGATGTTGAAACAAACATCGAATTTCAGAAGTTCGCCGTTTTTTAAAGTAACAGAAAAATCTCCTTTATTTATGGGTAATTTATTGTCGTTTTCGTCTAAAAAGTACCATTCTTCTTTCAAAATAACTACTTTATAAACATGGTATAAATCTCGGTCTAAAGAGTCGTAAATAAGTTGTCCACTTTTAAGAGAAACCTTGTGTTCATCAGAGAAACCGCCCATTACAACGGCTACATTTTTCTTGTTCATTTTATTTAAAATAACTAATCAGCACAAAAGTAGCTAAAATTTTGTTTATGAGATAAAGTATATCCTTTAAAGTTGATTAAAAGCATAAATCTATGCATCAAAACAATTAAATTGAAAGATAATACATCATAATTTTATATCTTTGTCGTTACATAGTTTTAAAAAGAATTTATGCTTAAATCATTTTTCCATTGGAAAGTTTTTGTAAACTTACTATTGGCTTTAGCAATATTTACAGGGCTTGTATGGCTTACCTTTCGTTGGTTAGAATTTCACACCAATCATGGAGACGAAATACCAGTGCCTAATGTCGTAAATATGACAGTTCAACAAGCTATACAAGTATTAGATGATCAAGGCTTAGAATATGAGGTTGATAGCTTTAAGTATGACCCGAAGTTTAAACCTTTTCAAGTGCTTAAAATTTTCCCAAGTCCAGGTTCGCATGTTAAAGATGGGAGAACTATTGTACTGAAAGTAAACCCAAGAACTTATGCGCCAGTTGCAGTTCCTGATATTTTAGATCGATACAAATTTCTGGCTTTCAGGAAATTAGAATTATTAGGGCTTAAGGTAGGTGATACTATTTATGAGCCCAACATACAGAAAGATGCAGTAATAAGAATGCTGTATAATGGTAATGTAGTAAAACCAGGTGCCAAAGTGCCAATGTTTTCTACTTTAGATTTAGTAATTGGTTCTGGCCCAATGAGAAACGTTATTGTGCCTAATTTAGTGGGGAGAACAGTAGCTGAAGCTAAAGCGATTATAGCGCAGAATTATTTTGAAGTAGGTTTAATAGAACATGAAGATGGTAGAAATAATGACTCTGATATTGTTTATTATCAGGATCCTGCAATGGGATCTGCCAGAGACCAAGGTATGCAAATAGATTTGTGGGCGAGTAAGAAAACACCAGCCGAAATGCAGTCTAAAATAAAAGAACTAGACGCTACATATAAAGCACCAGATGTAGAAGAACCTAATAATTCGGGAGGTGATGTTTCTGTTCCTGATTATGAGCCTGCGCCTGTAGAAACACCTGCGCCGCAACAGAAACCTCAAACTTCTGCGAAACCTTCAACAGAAAAACCTTCTACAAATAATACAAAACCTGTTGAACAACAAAAACCAGCTGAGCAGAAGCCCTCTAAAAAGGTAATTGTAGAATAAATTTTAAAAAAAATAAATGAACAAACTTTGTCATTTTGCTTGTGCAGATTGACAAAGTTTTTTTAAATAAGATGAACGAAAACGAAGATTTTTTAGAAGAAGACCTCATTATAGAAGACGAAAATTCTAATGACGAAGAAAACTCTGGGTTGTTTGAGCATCTCAATATCACTGTTGATAAAAAGCAAGAGCCTCTTAGAATTGATAAATTTTTGCTAATTTATCGTCAGAATTCTTCTAGAAACAAAATATCACAGACGTGTAGAGCAGGGAATGTTTTGGTAAACGGAGTACCTGTAAAGCAAAATTATCGGGTTAAACCAGGTGATGAAATCTCTGTGCTTCTTACGCATCCACCAAGAGAAAACGTAATTATTCCAGAAGATATACCCATCAATATTGTTTATGAAGACGATGATGTTTTGGTGGTAGATAAAGAACCAGGAATGGTTGTACATCCTGGTTTTGGCAACTGGCAAGGTACTTTGGTAAATGCGGTAGCTTTTCATTTTCAGAAAAACGGATTCAAATCAGATTTAGATAGAGTAGGTTTGGTGCATAGAATTGATAAAGATACATCAGGAATTATCGTTTTAGCCAAGAATGAATATGCTTTAAGTTTTCTTGCAAAGCAATTTTTTGATCGAAAAACAAAACGTTTATATTGGGCTTTTGTTTGGGGAAATTTAGAAAATGACGAAGGAACAATTAGAGGACATATAGGAAGACATCAGAAAAACCGAATGCAAATGGCAGTTTATGAAGATGGCAGCCAAGGGAAACATGCGGTTACCCATTACAAAGTTTTAGAAAGATTTAAATACATGACTTGGGTGGAATGTAAGCTAGAAACAGGCAGAACCCACCAAATTAGAGCTCATTTTAAACATATTGGGCACACGCTTTTTAATGATGAAAGATACGAAGGTCATCAGATTTTACGCGGAGTAAACTTGCCAAAATACAAGCAATTTGTAAAAAATGTTTTCGAGGTTTTGCCAAGACATGCGCTGCACGCTCATACGCTTGGTTTCATACATCCTACCACAAAAAAAGAAATGTATTTTGAATCGCCAATGCCAAAAGACATGCAAGAGGCGATTGAAAAGTGGAGAAATTACCTTCAAAATTCTTAATTCCATACTTTTTACTTAAATTTGACGTTTAGAAATTCACAAACCATGAAAAAAATACTGATATCAACTTTTATTGCTGCTTTCTCTTGTTGGGGATATGCTCAGGAAACCATACCAATGTACCAGCAATATCTTCTTGATAGTGAATTTCTTTTCAACCCTGCACATTTAGGGAAAACAGATGATGTGGTTTTCATGGCGAATTATCAAAAACAATTTTCTAAGTTTGATGAGTCTCCTAATATACAATCCGTAGGTTTACATGCTAATATTTTTGATAGAGTAGGTGCGGGAGCTTATTTTTTTAGAGATCAAAACGGCCCAATTTCAGCCAACGGAATTGCTTTAGGTGCATCTTATTTTATCCCTTTAAGTGATGAAGACGGCAGAAAAGATCAGTTTTCGTTTGGTACTTCTGTAAATTTATACAATCAAAATTTTGATGTTTCTAAAGTACATGCAGAAGATCCTAATGATCCTTTGTTGTACGAAAATAACAATAGTATTTTCATTGCTTATGCCAATTTAGGATTGCAGGCAACATATAAAGGTGCTTTTGCAGGAGTTTCTGTTGCAGACATTCCTTTAAGTAATAATATTCCGATTGTTAATGGGATAGAACCTTCGCCAACAAGATTTTATCTTAATGCAGGTTATGATTATAGCGTTACCGAAGGCTTTTCTGTAGAACCTTCTTTTATGCTTAACCTTAATACCAATTCTTCTAGAATTATTGATATAAATCTTCAAGCAAAATTATATGGCGAGCTTAATGTTTTTGCTGCAGGAATTAGCTATAGAACAGCTAAAAGTGCTGTAGGAAGCCAACAGTTAAGTTTGTCTCCTTTCATCAATATTAAAGCCAACAGATTTAGATTTGGGGCGACTTATAATTTGGGACTTTCTGATATTCAGGAATATGCAGGCAATTCTTTTATGATAGGTATTGGTTATGATATTCCTAATTTCATCAATTCTAGAGGCTTCAGATATCGTTAATATATTTTTAGAATTACGATTTTAAAATTACGGTTTTTTAATTAAATCGTACATTAAACATTGTAGATTAACAATCAAATGCTTTACCTTCACATTCCTTTCTGCAAACAAAAATGCAGTTACTGCAACTTTCATTTTTCTACTTCACTCAAGTTGAAAGAAGAGATGATTTCGGCAATAAAAAAGGAAATTTTCTTAAGAAAAGATGAGTTAGAAAACAAAACATTGTCTTCGTTATATTTCGGTGGCGGAACTCCTTCCATTCTTTCTGTTGATGAGATTAAAACTTTAATGTATGAGGTTTTAAAGTATTTTGATTTTGATCGAAATATAGAAATTACACTCGAAGCCAATCCTGATGATTTAGATAAAAACTTTTTGAAAGATTTATCCAAAACTGAAATCAACCGACTTTCCATTGGTACGCAGTCTTTCTTCGAAGAAGATTTATTATTGATGAATCGCGCTCATAACGCTCAAGAAGCTGAAAGTTCCATCAAAAGAGCACAAGATTTTGGCTTTGAAAATTTAAGTATCGATTTAATTTACGGTTCGCCAACTTCTAATTTCGAAATTTGGAAACAAAATCTACAAAAAACGATAGAATTGCAAGTTCCGCACGTTTCTTCTTACGCTTTAACCATCGAGCCAAAAACCGCTCTTAATGCTTGGATTAAAAAAAATAAAATCTCAAAACCCGAAGAATCTACACAGAATAAAGAATTTTATTATCTTTCAGATTTTTTAAAAGATAACGGTTTTGTACATTACGAAATCTCCAATTTTGCCAAAAAAGATTTTGAATCTAAGCATAATTCTGCCTATTGGAAATACAAAGAATATCTGGGAATTGGGCCTTCTGCGCATTCTTATAACGGCAGAAATGAGCGCAGCTGGAATGTTGCTAACAATACAAAATATATTAAAAATTTAGCAGAAAATATTCTCCCAAAAGAAACCGAAATTCTTTCTGAGAAAGATCAATACAACGAAATGCTTATGATTGGTTTGCGTACAACTTGGGGCGTGGATTTAGAAAGATTGAATGAAAGTTTTTCTGATGAAATTCTAGAAACTTTCAAAAAAACAATTCAACCAAAACTAGAAGAAGGAATTTTAACTATTGAAGAAAACCACTTAAAAATCCCAGAAAAGCATTGGTTTTTAGCCGATGGAATTGCGTCTGATTTGTTTATTGTTTAAGCTAAATATTAAGAAATTTGCATGATTATTAATCATCATTCCAAAATTATAATTCTATTTCATCAGGATTTCTTCTTCCATCCCAAAAAGCAATAATGTAGATTATGGAATCTTGAATTTCATAAATCAAAGTAAAATATTTTAAAAAATTTACTCTAAAAACATTTTTATAATTTACAGGAATTCCTGATTTGGGAAAATTCTGAATATGAGTGGTTTTCTTCTCCACTTCATCTACTATTTTTAAGGAATATTCATTAGATTTATTATGATTTATCCAAAATTGTAGTGTATTATGATATTGTTCTTTTGCTTTTTCAGCCCATTCTATTTTGAGCATATCTCACGAGCTTTGTTTTGAACTTCTTTTTGTGCGATAGTTTTTCCTTCTTTTATATCATGTAATCCTTTGTCAATTAGAGCTTTTTCCCAGCTTTCTAAATCTACAACATCTTCTTCGGTTTTGAAACGTACTTTCATTTCTTCTAAAAGTGATTTTAAAAGAGAAAGTTGTTTTTTATTTTCTGGATATATGATGATGCTTTCCATAGCTAATTTTTATCAAATTTATAAAAAATCTATCATCTAAAATCTAAAATCTAAAATCTTTAAGTATTTTTGTAAAAATTTCAAGACTTTGAAACCTCATAAACCAGATTATTCTCATCTTTCCGCTTCTCAACCTATTGGGATTTTCGATTCCGGAGTTGGCGGACTTACCGTTGCCAAAGAGATTAAAAGATTAATGCCGCACGAAAATTTTATCTATTTCGGCGATACCAAAAATCTTCCTTACGGCGAAAAATCAAAAGAAGCGATTATTGGCTATTCTCTAAATATTTCTAAATTTTTATTAGAAAACAATTGTAAAGCCATTGTAATTGCTTGTAATACAGCTACAGCAAATGCTTTGCAAGAAGTGAAAAATTTGGTGGGAGATAAAGCATTGGTTTTTGATGTCATCAATCCTGTTGCAGAAAAAGTAGCTTTCGAAATTCATCAGAATGTAGGCGTAATCGCTACGAAAGCTACCGTAAATTCTGGTCTTTACAAAAAATCAATCCGTAAACATAACAAGTTTATTGATATCAGCGAATTGGCAACTCCACTGTTGGTTCCTGTGATTGAAGAAGGTTTCATTAATCACCCCATTGCACATTCTGTAATTTATAATTATCTGAGTGATAGAAAATTAAAAGACATAGAAACACTTATTTTAGGTTGCACCCATTATCCTTTGGTAATTGATGAAATTAAAAAATACTACGGAAGTAGAGTGAGGGTAATAGATTCCCCAAAAATTGTAGCGAGTTATGTAAGAGATGTTTTGAACAAAAATAATTTATTGAACCCTCAAAATACCGAAGGAAGCACGCATTTTTATCTTTCGGATATTACTAAAAACTTCCTAAAAATTTCGAAAAAATTCTTCGGGAAGACGATAAGCTTGGAACAAAAAGTGTTGTAGATTTACGATTTGAGATTTTTGATTTACGATTTAAATCTAAGAATTTTCATCATTATTTTTAGGACTAAAAAAACTAAAACTTACATTTCCGTATTTTCTGGTTTCAGTAAGATTGGGGTGTTCCAATTTCATTTTAGATTGATGTTCCAGAACAAAAGTTCCGTTTTCTTTCAAAAATTCATTGTTTAAAACTAAAGAAATCAGTTCGTTGTATTTTTTTTCTTCCAATTCAAAAGGAGGATCAGCAAAAACAATGTCGTACAATTTTTTGGTTCTGTTTTTCTTCAACCATTCAAAAACATCACCTCTTTGTACATTAATTTGAAGCGCCATTTCTAATTCTGCGGCCGTAGAATTAATGAAATAAGCATGTTTTGGGTTCATTTCTACCGCAGTAATATCTTGGCAATCACGCGAAGCCAGTTCCAGAGAAATAGAGCCAATTCCTGCAAAAAGATCTAAAACCGAGCAAAATTCTACATCATATTTATTCGCTAAAATGCTGAAAAGTGCTTCTTTAGCAAAGTCTGTTGTTGGTCTTACATCGAAATTTTTGGGTGCAGCAATTCTCTTCGCTTTCCATTTTCCACTTATAATTCTGTACATAACTGATTTTTAATGATTGATAATTGATGAAATTCTGCTGAAAAACTATGAAAGAACAAAATTCTTTTTCGAAACATTATCAAATTGAATTTTTAAATTCTTTACAAATTTTCTCAATTCCGAAATAAATGTCTCATTTTCAGTAGTTTCACCGTAAATGTAAAAATAGGTTTCTGTGGTGCTAAAATCAATTTTGCTCAAAGAAAACATAATAAAATACAAGAAATCTACCTCAGAATTTGCATCAAGATTGTTATAAAGAATTACTTTTTTATTTTCAAAAGCGAAGAATTCTACCTGATGATGATAGAGATTAATGTGGATTTCTTTGCTGTTTTTTACCTGAATAGCATTTAAAAACTTTTCTCCCGAAAAATTAAATTTTGTTGGTAGTTTTTTTGATTTAATTTTTTGGTAGAACTTTTTCGGAAAAGTATAATAAAACTGTACTCCAAATTTCTTGTTTACCGAAAGCATCAACTCCTCGTTTTCCTCATCAACAGGCGCATTGTACGAAATTAGTTTGTATCCCAATTCGTGCTCTGTAAAAGTATCTGGCGTTAACGAAAAATGATTAAGTGCCGAAAAAACCGAAATTTCTTGATACTCATTTTTCAATAAAATTTCGTCTAATTTTTCTTCTACCAAGTTCGGAGAAGTTTCTTCGGTTACAAAAAAAGACGCTTCCTGCAACACATTTTTTCCTTTAGAAATGTGCCATTGCAAACCATCTTTGGTAAAAAGTAGAGCAAGCTTTTGCATAAGTTTTTATCAATAACTGCAAAGTTAGGTAAATTTTTAAGATTATTTTGGCAATTCTTTTTTCCATTGCATTGTCCCAGCAAAAAAGACCGCGCTTTCCACTGCAATCTTTTCAATTTTTACCGCGCGAAAGCCACTGCAAAAAATAGAAAAGGATTTCCGTTGCAATCGCTATTGCGAAAGAGCCGTTTCTATAAGAAAGTGACTTCTACATTGCCCGAACTGTGGTAGAAAAAATCATGATCTTCATATTCTATTCCAGCGAAACCTTGCAACACTTCGTGTACCATGTTTTGTAAAACGCCATCGCCAATTCCGTGGATAATGTTCAGTTTTTTCAGGTTGTTATTTCGGCAATATTCTAGTTTTTCGATGAGTTTTTCTCGCTGAATCATCAATCTTTCCCAAGATTCATAATCCTGAGGATTTTTTACCAATGTTTCAAAATGCAAGTCAATAGATTGTGGTTTGTTTTGATTTTTTTTAGAAATTACTTTTGGATTTTCCTTTTTTGAAACCACAGAAATATCTTCATAAATATTATGGTGATGAGGAACGATTTTAGATTTTTCAATTTCGTAAAGGAAACCGTGTTCGTCTTCAATTTGCACCAAATTTCCTTTGAAAGCAGAAATTTTTCCTTTCAAATCATCATCAATCACCGAAACCAAATCGCCTATTTTCATTTTATTATTTTTAACCACAAAAGAGACAAAAGAAATCATTATGTTTTAAAGAAATTAAAAGTAAAAAAAGTGATGGTTTGCTCTTTTTTTACTTTTGAAAAACTTATTTTCACAATCTTTGTTCTAAATTGAAATTAATCAAAATTTTTTCTATTCTATAATTTCTCTCAAATTTAACTGATGTTAAATCTGCAAAATCCGCATAATCAGCGAGAGAAAATTTTCACTTCGCTCCAAGCTCTATTATTTCTAAATTTTCAATCTTCTCACCATTAATTTCAAAGCGAAGCATCGTTCTCATTTTGTGCCAGCCGTGTTTTCCCGTAGCACCAGGATTGAGATGCAAAATTTCTAACTCTTTATCAAATATCACTTTTAAAATATGAGAATGCCCCGAAATAAAAAGTTGAGGTTTTTCTTCCTTTAGTTGTTGCTTTACTCTTGGTGCATATTTTTGGGGATAACCACCAATATGAATCATGAAAACTTTTACTTTTTGGCATTCAAAAATAGAAATTTCTGGGAATTCTGCTCTTATTTTCGCTTCGTCTATATTCCCGAAAACACCGCGTAATTTCCCTGCTTTTTTCAGTTCATCTACTACTTCCAGATTTCCAAAATCGCCAGCGTGCCATATTTCATCGGCATTTTTAGCGTATTCTAAAATTCTATCGTCTATATAAGAATGTGTGTCGGAAAGTAGAAGGATTTTCATGCTGCGAAGTTCTTTAATTTTTATGAATTTTCCGAATTTTATATTTTTTTTGATGGCGCGAGCGAAGCGAGCGTCGATTATTTTCAAAAAATTTAAATGGTGAAAAGAAAACTGAAACGTCTTTCTAGCCCCGATTGCAATGGAAATCCTTTTTTATTTTGTAGGAACGCGCCATGAGGCGCGTTCGGATTTAGCGAGGGAAAATAAAAAAGATTGCAATGAAAAGCGGGACAGCAATAGAAAAGAAACAAAAACGTCTTGCTCCTAAAAATTTCATTAAATTTGCCGAAAATTATGCGTTACTTTATAGAGTTTTCTTACAACGGTTCCACGTTTTTTGGTTACCAGATTCAGCCCAATCAAATTTCTGTTCAAGAAGAATTAGAAAAGGCTCTTTCTACGATTTTAAGAAAAGAAATTAAAACAACAGGAGCTGGAAGAACAGACACTGGAGTCCACGCGAAGAAAATGTATGCTCATTTTGATTGTGATGCGGAGATTTCTGATAAATTAGTGCATCAACTGAACTCTTTTTTGCCGCCAAGTATTGCTGTGAAAAGAATTTTTGAAGTTAAAAATGATTTTCACGCAAGGTTTGATGCTACGCACAGAACGTATGAATATTATATTTCTTTAGAAAAAAATCCGTTTTCTGAAAAATTTGCGTGGCAACATTGGCGAAAATCTCTTGATGTAGAAAAAATGAATGAAGCTTGTAAAATTCTTTTCGAGTATGATGATTTCGAGAGTTTTGCAAAAGTGGGAGCAGATAATAAAACCAATATTTGTAAAATCTATCACGCAAATTGGGAACAGAACGGAAATGAACTTAAATTTACCATTTCTGCCGATAGATTTCTCAGAAATATGGTGCGCGCAATTGTTGGGACGATGGTAGAAATAGGCAGCGGAAAACTAAAGCCTGCCGATTTAAGAAATGTGATAGAAGCTAAAAATAGAGGTGTTGCAGGTACTTCTGCGCCAGCACACGCTTTGTTTTTGGTAGATGTAGGATATAATTTTTAAAAACTAATAATACAATGTTATCAATTTTACTCATTTACTTTGTTTATAAATATTTTAGAGATTTAGCTAGAAAATACAAAGTAAAACAAGAATGGAAGTATTCTTTAACAGGTGTAGTTGCATATTTTGGTTTTCAATTTTTATTTCTCTTTGTTTGGGGAGTGGTAGAAGTTATTAATAATCCAAATTACGCACAGACTGATACTTCTTTCAATTCTGGGGTTGGATTTTTAGCATTGTTATTTGGTATGTTAATGCTTTATTTTTTGCATAAATATTTAGAAAAAAGATTACAAAAACAACAAGAAATTTCTCCTGTAAATGAAATAGAAAACATAGGAGTGAGTACAGAAAATGAGTAAAAAACAAACAACAGGCAATATTATAAAACGACTGTTTTTCATCGGGATGAAATTCAGAACGTGGTTTATTTTAGCATTAATTATTTCTATTCTTTTAGCGATAGTTTCTGTTTACAGACCTATTCTTACCCAACAAATTGTGGATATAGATATCTTAAAATTGAAAGACAATTCGGTTTTAATGAAAGATATTTATTTTTTAATTGGTTTGGTGGTCGCGGAGACTTTGCTCAATTTTTTCTTGGTGTTTCTATCTAATTACATCGCACAAAATGTAATCAGAGACATTAGAGAAAGACTTTATCATAAACTGATTTATTTCAAAACAGCTTTTTTTGATAAAACCGCTATTGGTAATTTAGTCACCAGAGCAGTTGGCGATGTAGAAACCATTGCAACCGTTTATACAGATGGTTTTTTAATGGTTTTCGGAGATGTTCTGAAGGTAGTTTTCGTTTTGGTAGCAATGTTTCAGGTGAATGTAGAACTCAGTTATATTTCGCTTACCATTTTGCCGATTATGTTGCTCATCACTCGTTTTTTTCAGAAAAAATTGAGAAAAGCTTTTGGTGATGAAAGAGCGTGGACTTCTACCCAAAACAGTTTCGTGCAAGAAAGACTTTCGGGTATGTCTCTCATCCAAGTGTTTAACAGACAAGAAGCCCAGTTTAAGAAATTTGATGAAATCAACATCAATCTAAAAGCTGCTTTACTCAAAACAGTGTTTTATTTTTCATTGTTTTTCCCAGTTGTAGAACTTATTTCTTCCGTTTTTATTGGTCTTATATTGTTTGTAGCGGGTTATAATGCACTAACTGCCAGAGATATTTCTCCAGGGCAAGTTATTGCGTTTATTGCTTATATTAATATGTTGATTCGTCCTTTAAGACAAATTGCAGATAGATTTAATAATATTCAGCGTGGTTTAGTTGGTGCAGAAAGGGTTTTAGGCATAATGGATGAGGATAATGCAATGCCAAATCTCGGTACAGTTACAAAAGATCATCTCGAAGGGAAGATAGAATTCCAAAACGTACATTTTTCTTATGATGAAAAGCAAGAAGTTCTGAAAGGAGTAGATTTTAAAGTAAATCCTGGCGAAACGGTTGCAATTGTTGGTGCAACAGGTGCTGGTAAATCTACCATTATCCAGTTAATTACAAGGTTTTATGACATCAATTCTGGTAAAATTTTGTTAGACGATGTAGATCTTAGAGATTACGAATTGTACAATCTCCGAAGCAAAATAGGTGTGGTTTTGCAAGACGTTTTCCTTTTCCACGGAAGCATTTACGAAAATCTTACTTTAGGAGAAAATATCCCACTAGAGAAAATTAAAAAAGTGGCACAAGATATTGAGGTTGATGAATTTCTAGAAAAACTCCCTGGTGGTTATGATTTTGTGGTGAGCGAAAGAGGAAGCAGCATCTCGCTTGGGCAGAGACAACTTTTGTCTTTCCTTAGAGCTTATCTTTCAGATCCTAAAATTTTAATTTTAGACGAAGCCACCTCTTCTATAGATCCGGAAAGTGAGAAACTTATCCAAAAAGCCACCGAGAAAATCACTAAAAACAGAACATCCATTATTATTGCGCACCGACTTTCCACGATTGTAAATGCAGACAAAATTATGGTGATGGATTCTGGTAAAGTCGTAGAAGAAGGCAAACACGAAGAACTTCTCGCCAAAGACGGTTATTACGCTAACCTTTACAAAGCACAGTTGAATAAAGAAACGCTCTAAAACCAATTGAAGCAAGACGTTTTCGTATTCGTTTCAAGAGCAGACCTGCTTTCGCTACTCGCTTTTTTCTATTTTTTTTCGAAAAAATAGAAAAAGAGCTCAAACAAACCGCTCAATCAGGGCTAAAAAGGCACTTTCATCTTTTTTTTGAAACTACAAAAAGAAGACTGTTTTTTAATTTTCATAAAAAATACGCAAGAATTTTGCAGAATTAAAATATTTTCATACTTTTGCACCTCAAAATGAGATGTAAAATATGTTAATAATTCCAGTAAAAGACGGAGAGTCTATCGATAGAGCACTTAAAAAGTACAAAAGAAAATTTGATAAAACAGGTGTTGTTAAGGCGCTTAGATCAAGACAACAGTTTATCAAACCTTCAGTAACTTTTAGACAAGCAAAGCTTAAAGCAGCTCATAAACAAAGAGAATTAAGCAAAGAAGAACAAGCATAAGCTTATTTTTTAGAGAATAATATTTAAATCACTTTTCAAATGTTTATATTTGGAAAGTGATTTTTTTTGTTTTTTATCCTTAAGAAATTGCAATCGTTATGATAGATAAGTTTTTAGATTACATAAAAATTGAAAAGCGATACTCCGAGAATACATTTATTAGCTATAAAAAAGATTTAGAAGACTTTTTATTGTTTGTTTCCGATACCGAGGGAACAGCAGAGTTGCGATTTTTAGATAAAAAAGTAATTCGCAATTTTATAGTGTCTTTGTCAGAAAAGAAAATCCAAAAAAGAAGTATTAACAGGAAGTTGTCTTCTCTCAGAAGTTTTTATTTATTTCTTTTGAGAATTGGCGAGATAAAAGTTTCGCCTCTGGAAACCATATCATCTCTTAAATTTTACGCAGAAAAGCAAATCCCGATTTCGGAAGAAGAAATGCATCAATTAACAGATATATTAGAAGAAGAAGGAGAGCAAAATGTCTTAGAGCGACTTATTGTAGAAACGCTTTATCAAACAGGAATGAGGAAGTCTGAACTCTGTAACTTATTAACAGAAGATGTAGATTTTTCAAAATCAGAAATTCTAATCAAAGGAAAAGGGAATAAAGAAAGAGTTGTGCCTATTTCTATTATTTTGGCAGAAGATTTGTTGCAGTATAAAAATAAAAGAAAGCCAAGGCCAGAATCAGAAATTTATTTTTTCGTAAGAGATGATGGAAAAAAACTATCCGAAAAATTTGTCTATTCTGTAGTAAATCGCTATCTTAGTATTGTTACTTCTAAAAAGAAAAAAAGCCCACATATGTTAAGACATAGTTTTGCTACACATGTTCTGAATAATGGGGCAGAGATTTCTAAAGTGAAGAAGATATTAGGCCATTCTAGTTTAGCTTCCACGCAAGTTTATACAGAGGGTAATATAGAACAATTAAAAAGAGTGTTTAACCAAGCTCATCCCAGAGCTTTAAAAAAAGATGACTAAAGAAATCTTTTTTTTAAATTTTTAAAATTTAGTATTATGAAAATTACAGTTCAATCATTGGGTTTAACTCCACATGCACCATTAGAAGACTATTTACAAAAAAAATTAAATAAATTAGATACCTTTTATGACAAAATACAAGATTGCCAAGTATTCTTAAAAGTAGAAAATACCTCTGCAAAAGAAAATAAAACGGCCGAGGTAAAATTAGCCGTTCCGGGAGATGATATCGTAGTAAAGAAGACATCTGCTAGTTTTGAGGAAAGTTTAGACCTTTGTTATGATACGGCTAAGAAACTGTTAATCAAGAAAAAAGAAATGGCTTAGGAAAATATTTAAAAATTTTTTAAAAAATATTTGTGAATTTCAAAAAAACTGTCTTATATTTGCACTCGCAAAAAGGGAATAAGAGTTCTTTTGAAATTTTGCCTCCA
>JAYRDY010000003.1:0-28418 GCA_041909215.1 Cloacibacterium sp.
GGTTTTTCTTTTTTATGGTTAAAAAATTATTGCTGTTTTACCACTTGCGTTACCTTTTGGGTATTGTCTGACAAAGTGTATTTCATTAAATATTTGCCAGGTTTCAGTTTGTCTAATCTAATTTCGGCGGTGTTCATGTTCACCATCGTTTCTGAAACTTGAGTCCCGATAATAGAGTAAAAAGTTACGGATTTTACCTTTAGCATTGGGTTTTTAGCTTTTACAATGATAAAATCTCTTGTAGGATTAGGATAAGCGACTAGAACTCCATCATCAGATTTTTGAGAATCAGAAAGCGGCTCTCTTAATGTTTGTTGAGCTTTTGCTTCGCCCGAAAACATTAATAAACCTACCGAAAATAATATAAAATATAAAGTTCTTTTCATTTTACTTAATACATTCTTATCTCAAAGAATATACAAATTTATTTAAACGAATTGATATACACAATAGTTATAAATAACTAAATTTGCAGCGTATAAAACAAACTTTGTTCCAAAAATGATAATTTTTTCAAGAAATAGAAGATTACGTACTAACGAAAGCATCAGAAGTCTTGTGAGAGAAACAGTACTCACTACCAATGATTTTGTAATGCCAATGTTCGTAATGGAAGGCGAAAACGCACAAGAAGCTATTCCATCAATGCCGGGTATTTTTCGCAGAACAGTAGATTTAACGGTGAAAGAATGTAAAGAACTTTTTTCACTGGGTGTAAAAGCGGTGAATATCTACATGAAAGTTCCAGAAAATTTAAAAGACAATCTCGGAACCGAAGCTTGGAATCCGCATGGTTTGATGCAAAGAACCATCAGAGAAATTAAAAATGCTATTCCTGAGATGATTGTAATGCCAGATGTTGCTTTAGACCCTTATTCAATCTATGGTCACGACGGAATTATTACCAACGGACAGGTTGACAATGATGCGACTAATGATGCTTTGGCAAGGATGTCTGTTTCTCACGCAGAAGCAGGTGCAGATGTTGTAGCGCCAAGTGATATGATGGATGGTAGAGTTGCTGCAATTCGTCAAGCTTTAGAAGAAACAGGTCATACCAACGTAGGAATTTTGAGCTATGCAGCAAAATATGCAAGTTCATTTTACGGACCTTTCAGAAGTGCGTTAGATTCTGCTCCGAAAGATTTTCAGGAAATTCCAAAAGATAAAAAGACTTACCAAATGGATTTTCATAATTCTAGAGAGGCCTTAAATGAAGTTTACAAAGACATCGAAGAAGGTGCAGACGTTATTATGATAAAACCGGGACTTCCGTATTTGGATATTGTAGCAAAAGTTCGTCAGGAAATAGATTTGCCAATCGCAGTTTATAATGTAAGCGGAGAATACGCAATGTTGAAAGCGGCTGCTCAAAACGGTTGGTTAGATAATGACAAAGCCATCATAGAAAGCCTTACTTGTATTAAAAGAGCTGGTGCAGATATGATTTTCACCTATGCTGCCAAAGAAGCTGCCATTCTTTTAAATCAATAGGGCGCCAAATTCCAGCTTTCGCTACTCGCTTTTTTTCTGCGGCGGCGAAGCCGCCGCAGAAAAAAGAGCTCAAACATGCCGCTCAATCTGGGGCGCAAGTTCAGGAATTTTTAGAACCTATTTTTCTAAAAATAACTTACAGAAAAAATATAACCAACCCTTTCTGCGTTTTTTGTATGTGCATAAAACGCAGAAATGGTTTCGTAATTTGAAAACTTCCATTTTTTTAACTTAAGATTTGCAATTTTAAGACTTCCAACATCCAACATCCAACATCCAACATCCAACATTTTTCATATCTTTGTCTCTATGATTTTACGTGGCGAAAATTTAATTAAAGAATACGGACCCAAAAAAGTAGTAAAAGGCGTTTCTGTAGAAGTAAAAAAAGGAGAAATTGTAGGTTTACTTGGGCCAAATGGTGCGGGAAAAACCACTACTTTCTACATGATTGTGGGATTGGTAAAACCTACTTCTGGCAAAATTACGCTAGACGGAAAAGATATTACCAATGATGCCATGTATAAACGTGCGCAAAAAGGAATTGGTTATTTGGCTCAGGAAGCTTCTGTTTTTAGAAAGCTGTCAGTAGAAGATAATATTTTAGGCGTTTTACAACTCACCAATAAATCTAAAGAAGAGCAAATCCGCAGAACCAATGAACTCATCGAAGAATTTTCTTTAGAACACGTTCGCAAAAACCGTGGAGATTTACTTTCTGGAGGAGAAAGACGTAGAACTGAAATTGCACGTTGCCTCGCTACAGACCCAGATTTCATTCTTTTAGACGAACCTTTTGCAGGAGTAGACCCAATTGCTGTGGAGGATATTCAGAAAATTATCAGAAGTTTGGTGAAAAAAGATATTGGGGTTCTCATTACCGACCATAATGTTCAACAAACATTGGCGATTACCAATAAAACCTACATTATGTTCGAAGGTAATATCCTGAAAGAAGGTATTCCAGAAGATTTAGCCAATGATCCTGATGTAAGAAGAGCCTATCTTGGCGAGAATTTTAGATTTGAAAAATTCTAAACATTCATCATCTAACATCCAACATCCTTCAATTTTATGAAAATCTACACCAAAACAGGCGATAAAGGCGAAACCTCATTGTACGGAGGAACCAGAGTTTCTAAAGCAGCAGCAAGAGTAGAGTCTTACGGGACTTTAGACGAACTCAATGCGTTCATTGGTTTGGCAAAAGCCGAAATTTCTGACGAGAAAGTTTTAAATCAATTACAAAAAATTCAGTTTGATTTATTTACCGTAGGTTCAGAAGCTGCTACACCAACCGATAAAATGCTTTTAGCCAATGGTAAAAATCGTTTGGATTTAATGATTTCCGAAAAAGAAATTGCAGAATTAGAACATTGGATGGATGATTTCGATGCAGAATTAGAACCTCTAAGATTCTTTATTTTACCAAGTGGTGGAAAAGCAGCAGCAGCCATTCATGTTTGTAGAACCATTTGCAGAAGGGCAGAACGCGCTATGGTTTTCCTCAACGAAACCGAAGAAGTAAGACCAGAGCTCATCAAATATCTCAACAGATTGTCTGATTATCTTTTTATTTTGGCAAGATATATTGCTAAAATTTCTGGCGAAAAAGAAGAGTACTGGAATCCGAGTGCAAGAGATTAATTAAAATGCAGAAATGAAAAAAACTTTTACTTTATTTACTTTTTTTATTTTAGCATTATTTTACGCCCAAAATAGCGTAGATATAACTGCAAATTGGGATAAAGGAGATGTCTTCAAGGTCAATTTTGTATCTGAAATTACTGATGTTAAAAATAAACAAACACAAACTACTTTTTCTTCATTTGTTTCTAAATTTTCGGTTGATGAAATTACCGATTCGCAAATCAAAACTACTTGGGTTTACACAGAGGCTTTATTAGATAATAAAGAGAGTAATTTGGAAAACATTATTGTTTCTAAAATTATCAATCAACCTTTGAAAATTACGCTTTCAGAATTTGGGAAATTTGTAAGTTTAGATAATGTTGCTGAGATTAGAACGTCTGTTGCTAAAATTATTGATAATGAGCTTGCTAAGACTGCTCTGAAATCTGAAAAAGCCCTGCTTAATGTTGCTAAAAATTTAATTGAGAAAGATCAAGGTTTAGAAATTTTAATCACTAAAAACATAAAGGCTTATTTATTTTCTTTTGGCTATAATTACATTGAAAACAAAGAAAATACACATGATTTAGAAATTCCAAATCCTTTTGGTGGCGCAAACTTTCCAGCAACAGAAACTGTTAAAATGAGTGATTTGGATGAAAATCTTAAAACTTGTATTGTGAAAACAAGCAAAATCTCAGAAGGTAATGCGCTTAAGAATACAATTATAAATGTAATGAAACAAGCCACCAATCAAAAAAATGCTGGAGAAATAGAAAATCAATTAAAAGATTTACAGTTAGAGTTTTCAGAAAGCTCAGAACACCTCATTAATTATGATAAAGGTATTGTAAATAGTGGGTTTTATAAAAGAATAATGAATTTTGGAGTGCAAGACAGAATTCAATTATTAAAGTTTTCACTACAGAAATAAAACGATTGCCATTGAGCCTTAAAGCCATTCTTTTCATCAACGGAACACCACCAAAAAATCTCCCAAAAACGGAAGGTTATGATGTAATTGCTTGTACTGATGGAGCTTTTCATTATTTGAAAGAGAAAAACTTTTCTTTAGAAAAATTAGATTTTATTTCTGGAGATTTCGATTCTCATACAGGAAGTGATGAAAATTTGTACCACGAAAAATTTATTTTTACGCCAGACCAAGAATTTACAGATTTCCAAAAAGCATTAGATATTTTAAAGGGAAAAGACGTGAAAAAAGTAGATGTTTACGGCGGAAGTGGTGGCGAACAAGATCATTTTCTAGGAAATTTACACGTTGCTTTTTTGTTTAGAAAAGAATTAGAAGTAACTTTTTTTGATGAGTTTTCTACTTATTTTTTTATTCCTAAAAATTTTGAATTGAATAATATAGCAGGAAGAATGATTTCTCTTTTACCTTTCCCTAAAGTAGAAAATTTAGCGACAAGTGGTTTGAACTGGGAACTTAAAAATGAAGAGTTAGACCTTACAAAAAGAGTGGGAACTCGTAATTTTGCCAAAGAAAACACTGTTAAAATTTCTTATACAAAAGGCGATTTATTAATTTTTATAGGGAAGTGAAAAAAATGCAAAAAAATCCAATCTTTTTTAGCATTTTTGTAGTCTTGAAAATTTGTATAATATAAGGTAGTTTTTTACAGCATTATCATAATCACAACTCTTTACTGGTCAATGAAAATAAAATATTCTGAACTGATAGATCAAACCATGTATTTTCCTCAAGAAGAGCTTAAATACGAAGATCATCAACTTTACTTTCATGATATTCCTTTGATGGATTTGGTTGAAAAATTTGGCACTCCACTCAAATTTAGTTATTTGCCAAAGATTTCAGAAAATATAAAACGAGCCAAGGGCTGGTTTAAAGATGCCATCAAAAAAAACGAGTATAAAAACTCTTACAGGTATTGCTATTGCACAAAATCTAGTCATTTTTCTTTTGTTGTTGAAGAAGCGCTTAAAAATGATATTTCTTTAGAAACGTCTTCTGCTTTTGATATTGATATTGTTAAAAGTTTATACGACAATGGTAAAATTGATAAAGATATAGAAGTGGTTTGCAATGGTTTCAAAACAGATGATTATCTGAATAAAATATCAGATTTAATCAATAATGGTTTTGAGAATATCATCCCAGTTTTAGACAACTACAGAGAGCTAGATAAGCTTACAGAAAGTATAGATGCAACTTTTGATATTGGGATTAGAATTGCTTCGGAAGAAGAACCTAAATTCGAGTTTTATACCAGTAGATTGGGGATTGGTTACAAAGATATTATCCCATATTACAGTCAAAAAATTGCCGAACACCCAAATGCAAGGCTTAAAATGTTGCATTTTTTCATCAATACTGGGATTAAAGATACTTCTTATTATTGGAATGAATTGTTTAAATGTCTTCGTGTTTATGCCAGACTTAAAAAAATTGCACCAGAAGTAGATTCTTTGAATATTGGTGGAGGTTTCCCTATTAAAAATTCTCTTCAGTTTGATTATGATTATGAATATATGGTGAATGAAATTGTATATCAAATCAAAAAATTCTGCGAAGAAGAAGGGGTAGAAGAACCAAATATCTATACAGAATTCGGAAGTTTTACCGTAGGCGAAAGTGCAGGGAATCTATATCAAATCATCTCACAAAAACGCCAAAATGATAGAGAAAAATGGAATATGATAGACTCTTCTTTTATGACGACTTTGCCAGATTCTTGGGCAATTTCAAAAAGATTCATCATGCTTCCGCTTAACCGATGGGAAGATTCTTATGAAAGGGTTTTTCTTGGTGGTTTAACTTGTGATTCTGATGATTATTACAACTCTGAACAGCATGCCAACGCAATTTATTTACCTGTGTTTAGTGATACGAAACCATTGTATATAGGCTTTTTTAATACCGGAGCCTATCAGGAAAGTATTTCTGGTTATGGAGGCATACACCACTGTTTATTACCACAGCCCAAGCATATTCTCATCACAAAAGCCAAAAACGGAAAACTACAATATGAGGTTTTTAGCGAAGAACAAAAACCGCAAGATGTACTAAAACTTTTAGGATATTAAAATTTTAAACCAAGGATTTATGATCTTTGGTTTTTTATTTGTTGAAGTTCATGATTTATTTAATAAAAATTTATGATTTTTAAAAGATTTGGCACAATATTTATTACTAAATTTGGTAGATTAAACAATATAAATCAAACACTATGAAAAAAACATTCAAAGTAGCTACTTTAGTTTTTGCAATTTCTCTAGTAGCCGTTTCTTGTAAGAAAAAAGCAGAAGAAACGCCAGCTGTAACCACAGCTACAGAAGCAGTAGCTGCTGTAAAAGATACAGTGGTAACCGCATCTGTTGTAGATCCTGCAATTCAACAAAAATTAACAGATGCGGTTAAAGATTTCCCTGCTGTTAAAGTAGGTGTAGAAAATGGCGAACTTACTCTTACAGGAGAAGTTACTGCAGAGCAAGCTAGAAAAATAAAAATGTCTGTTGATGCGCTTAAATTAGGCAAAGTTAATTTTAAGTATAACGTTAAAAAATAATTGAAAGCATGTCATTACAAGATAAATATTCAAGTGTAGTTTCTGCGGCTCAGTCTGCGGGAGTTGCAGATTTAAAAGTGGTAGAGCAAGATGGTATTCTTTACATTTCAGGAACTACAAGTACCAACGAAGCTAAAGACGCTGTTTGGAATGCTTTAGGTGCAATAGACGCTACTTATTCTGCTTCTGATATTAATATTGATGTACAAGTGGCTGGTTTAGCTGCAGGTACTTCTTTAACCGTTGCTACAGAAAGTTCTAACCTAAATATCAGACAAGAGCCTTCTACTGAAGCTGCCGTTGTAGGTAAAGCTGCAAAAGGCGAAGTGGTTACTTTAGTAGAGCAAACTTCTGGAGAATGGTGGAAAATTTCTACCAAAGATGGAGAAGAAGGTTATGCTTATTCTAGATATTTGAAAGCTTAAATTTTTAATCATCATAAAGTACCTTAAATCCTAGATTTTCTCTAGGATTTTTTTTATTTTTGATAATGAAAGCTAATATCATACATGCAAATCATCAAATTTCTATTCATTTTTTTAATCGTTCAAGTTTATTCTCAGAGTTATCATTTTATGGGAGAGGTTTCAGATTTCAATCAAAAACCAATTTATAATGCAGGAGTTTATCTCATCAAAAAAAGCGATTCTTCGGTCATAAATTTTGTGAAAACCAACGAGAAGGGCATATTCAGTTTAAAAATTTCTAAACAAAATGAAGAAGTTCTTTTAAATATTGTAGCAGATCAGTTTATGGGTTTTTCAAAAGTATTGAAAACTGTTGATAAAGATCTACATTTTGGAATTATTTCCCTCGAAAAAGAAAATGCAAAAACAATTGACGGCGTAAACCTTACTTCAGCTCCCGTTAAAATAAAAAAAGATACCATAGAATACAGTGTCGCTCATCTTAAACCAAAACCAGATGATAAGCTAGAAGATTTGCTGAAACAGTTGCCAGGTGCAGAAATAGATGATGATGGCAATATTGTTGCGGTGGATGGGAAGCCGATTAATAAAATTTTGGTTAATGGTAAGTCTATTCTTGGGAAAGATGGTAAATTCCCTTTAAAGAATTTAGATGCCAGCATGATTAAGAAAATACTTACTTACACGTCTTCTACAAAACAGGAAAGATTATCGGGCAAAACGCCAATTTCTGACAGCATTACCATTAATTTTAAAGGGGTTGGTGCAAAATTCAATATCAATGCAGGTTATGGTTCTAATGAAAGGTACAATGCAAATGTACAGTTGGTTAAGTTGAAGGAGCAAGGTAATTTTGTTTTGTCTGGTGGTAGCAATAATATTAATGTTCAAAGTTTATATTTTGGCAATACCTTTAGTAACAGCAATATAGCAAACGCAAGAAGAGATGGCATTACCCATTATTCTGGATTGGGATTTAATTTTTCTGAAAAAATAAACGACCAGATTGATATTGATAATTTATCTGCGGTTTACAATAACAGCAGCACAGAAACGTATCATAAAAGTGATAAAACTACTTTTTTGCCATCTTATAACCTTCGTAATTTTTCTGAGCAAAAGAGCAATCGGGATAATATTTCGTCTAAATTGTCTGCGAATGTAGAATTTAAGATAGATTCTTTATCTTATTTTACGGTTTCATTCAAATATAACCAAAATAAATTGAAAAGTTATAGTGAAACAGAAGCCAGCAGTTTAAGAGATGAAGCGCTTATTAACAGTAATTCTGGGAATGTGAAAAGCGAAAATAATTATGATTCTTTTTCGCCAACTTTTTCTTATTTCAAAAAATTTAGAAAGAAAAACAGGTCTTTTATTGCGACAATAGAAAATATTTTTTCTGAAAACAAAGGAGATAACTATCAGTTTCAGGAGACTTTTTTTGCGCAATCTCCAGAGAAAAACGAAATCCGCAATCAACGTTCTCAGAATAAAAATTTGAGAAATTACTTTGGTGCAAAACTGGAGTTTGTAGAGCCTATTACAGACTCGTCTCGTATTTCTATTATTGCTAATTTTGATTTTAGAAACATCAATAACAATATACTTGTAAATGATTTTGATGAAAAAACTCAAGAGTTTTCTAAATATAATGATTTGTTATCGAATCAATTACAACAAAAAAATGTGTTTTTGAGACCAGAGGTTTTATATCAACTCAATCAAAAAAAATATAATTTTTCATTCGGGTTTGATGTAGATTTCACCAAATTAGATTTCACCTCACTTTATAGTGGCCAAAACTATTCTTTACTCAAAAACTACACTTTGCCAGGATATTCATTGGTTTATGATTATAAAATTTCCAAAACAAAGTCTTTTAGAATAGAAAATAGAGCGAATTTTACGGCGCCTTCGGTTAACTCGCTAAATCCTTTTGTAGATTTATCTAATCCGCTCGTTACGGTACAAGGTAACCCGAATCTGAAAAGCGCTTGGATAAATGTAACGAGAATGAATTACAGAAGCAGCAATTATACCAAGAATACAACATTTAACACGGGTTTTGGCTTCAACTACAGAGATAATGTTATTGTAAATTATTCTTATTATGATGATTTGGGGAAACAGTATAAAACTTATACAAACCTTAGTGGAGACAAAACGTTATCCTTCAATATTTCATATTCTAAAAAATATAAATGGGAAAAAAATAGTCTAAGAATAGCGCCTAATTTTTCAGCAAATTATAATTATAAAAAGGCATTTTCTAATGAATTGTTGTTTACCAATAATTATTACAGTTTAAGACCAAGATTAAATCTGGAACTAGACCTGAAAGATAAAATGAACATTAAAACGTATTACAGTTTTTCTTTTTCAACCTCACAATATTCAGATTATAGAATCTCTAAAACCGAAGCTTCGGCGCATTCTGTAAATGTACTTTTGAGCAATTATTTTTTTAATCAGAATTTATATTTCGAAAATAATTTCAATTACAACAGAAATAATAATATTACTTCTGGCTTTGGTAAAGATTCTTTTTTCTGGGCTTCCAGCGTAACTTATCGCTTCAATAAAGACCAGATGAGACTTAAATTAAGCGCTTATGATTTGTTGAACCAGAGGCAAAATGCAATGAGGAATATTGGGGATGATTATATTGAAGATACCGAAGATTTAATTTTGAGAAGATACTTTATGCTTTCATTTATTTGGAATTTCAAAACCAATAATTAAAGAAAATTCTTAATTGTTAATAATTGATAAATAGTTTTAAAATTTTAAATTATCTTTACAAGCCTTTTACAAAACATTTGAAGCATTACACAATGAAAAAAGTTTTTTACCTATTAATTTGTATTCTGTTTTTTAACAGTTGTTATGTTTATAAACCTATTGAAGGTAAAGAAGAGACAACTAATGTTTCTGTAAAACAACAAATGCAACCTGGCAGAATTTATAAGATTGATGTGGACCAAAAAACTTACGTGGTAAAAGTTGTTGGCTGGGAAAAAGATTCTCTCATTGCGCAAACCAATTTTAAGAAAGATATTAAACAAAACTTTGCAGAGAACAAAATAAAAAATGTAAGAACAAAAGAATTTTCTGATACCCGTTCTAATTTTTTAACCGTTATTACTTACGTTGCCATTGCAATAGGTGTCGTTTTTTTGTTGAAATAAACTCCATTTTCTGAAAAAATAATATCAAAATATATGAAAGGACAAAACAAACTCTTTTTCGCGATCATCATTGCTTTAATTTTAGGCGTAATTCTTGGTGGCGTTGTTCATACCCAATATCCAGATTCTTCGGAATCATTTTCAAAAAATATTAAACTTCTCGGTACCATCTTCATCAGATTAGTACAGATGATTATTGCCCCATTGGTATTCACAACATTGGTTGTGGGGATTGCAAAAATGGGCGATACCGCTATGATTGGTAGAGTAGGTGGAAAAGCCATGCTTTGGTTTATTTCCGCATCTTTAGTATCATTAATGTTAGGTTTAGTTTTGGTAAATTGGTTAGAGCCTGGTCATGTTACAAAATTGCCAATTCAAGATGCTCATTCAGCCAAAGAAATTTTAGATAATTCTAAAGGATTTTCACTGGAAGATTTTGTGAAACACGTTGTTCCGAAAAGTGTTTTCGAAGCTTTTGCAACCAATGAAGTTCTGCAAATTGTTTTGTTCTCTATCATGTTTGGGATTGCACTTTCTCATTTGGGCGATGAATATTCTAAACCTGTAATTAAATTTTTAGATATTTGCGCACATGCCATTCTAAAAATGGTAGGTTATATCATGTGGTTTGCTCCGCTAGGCGTTTTGGGCGCAATTGCAGCAGTAGTAGCAACCAATGGTTTCGAAATTTTCAAAGTCTATGCGATTTATCTTCGAGATTTCTTCTTTGCGCTAGCCGTTTTATGGTTATTGCTTTGCATTGTGGGTTATCTAATCTTAGGAAATAGATTGTTTGAATTGTTAAAAAGAATTAAAGAACCATTACTCATTGCTTTTTCTACCACCAGTTCAGAAGCGGTTTTCCCGAAGTTGGTAACAGAGTTAGAACGTTTCGGTTGCAATAACAGAATCGTATCGTTTATTTTACCACTAGGATATTCTTTTAATTTAGATGGAAGCATGATGTACATGACTTTCGCATCTATTTTCATCGCTCAGATTTATGGAATTGATATGACGATTGGCCAACAAATTACCATGCTTTTAGTATTGATGTTAACCTCGAAAGGTATTGCAGGTGTTCCAAGAGCGAGTTTGGTGATTATTGTAGCAACTTGTTCTATGTTTGGGATTCCGCCAGAAGGTATTGCCTTAATTTTACCAATAGACCATTTCTGCGATATGGGAAGAAGTATGACTAACGTTCTTGGGAATGCACTGGCAACTTCAGCCGTTTCTAAATGGGAAGGTCAACTGGATAACCACGGTGGCGAATTGTAAAGTTTTTTAATTAAGATCAATAATTGGTATAAAAAAGCTTCATCGGTGAGATGAAGCTTTCTTTTTTTATTGCTCTAGTTTGAAACTATCTTTTAGCGTAACGGTTCTGTTGAAAACCAATTTATCTTCGGTAGAATCTTTGTCTAAAGTAAAATAGCCAATTCTTTGGAACTGATAATGGTCTTCTACTTTAGCGTTTTTAAGACTTGGCTCTGCAAATCCTTGTATTAATTTTAAGGAATCTTTGTTTACAAATTCCATAAAGTCTGTTTCTTTTTCAGCATCTGGTTGTTCGTGGGTAAAAAGTCTGTCGTACACTCTTACTTCAATTGGTAAAGCGTGTTGAGCGGAAACCCAATGCAGAGTTCCTTTTACCTTTCTCATGCTGGCTTCTGTGCCACTTCCTGATTTAGAATCTTCATCATAAGTAGCGTAAATGGTTGTAATTTCGCCATTTTCATCTTTTTCTACTCTTGTTGCTTTGATGATGTAAGCCGATTTCAGACGAACTTCGCCACCAATAGTTAATCTGAAGAATTTTTTAGGAGCTTCTTCCATGAAATCTTCTCTTTCTATGTAAAGCTCTTTAGAAAACGGAACTTGTCTGGTGCCTGCGTTTTCGTCTTCAGGGTTATTTTCGGTTTCTAGCCATTCTTCTTTTCCTTCAGGATAGTTTTCAATCACTAGTTTTACAGGGTTTACTACAGACATTACTCTGGTAGCAATTTTATTAAGGTCTTCTCTTACGCAGAATTCTAGCAACTGAATGTTGATGAGGTTTTCACGTTTTGCAACGCCAACTCTGTCTATAAATTCTCTGATTGATTTTGGAGTGTAGCCCAATCTTCTCATTCCAGAAATAGTAGGCATTCTAGGATCGTCCCAACCTGTTACTACATTTTCGGCTACTAATCTTTGTAATTTACGTTTAGAAGTTACCATGTAAGTAACGTTCATTCTGGCAAATTCTCTTTGTTTGTTGCGTACTTTACCATCTTCATACACTTGGTCTAAATACCAATCATAAAGCGGTCTGTGGTTCTCAAATTCTAAAGAACAAAGGGAATGAGAAATTTGTTCGATGTAGTCAGATTCTCCATGAGCCCAATCGTACATTGGGTAGATTTTCCATTTTTCACCAGTTCTGTGGTGTGGTCTTTTCAGGATTCTGTACATTACAGGATCGCGCATATTCATATTCGGCGAAGCCATGTCTATTTTAGCTCTCAGAGACATTGCACCTTCTTCGAATTCTCCGTTTTTCATTCTTTCGAATAAATCTAGAGATTCTTCAATCGGTCTGTTTCTGTACGGAGATTCTATTCCCACTTCCGTAGGATTTTTTCTTTGTTCTGTAATTAGTTCAGAAGGTTGCTCATCAACATAAGCCTTCCCTTGTTTAATCATCTCTACAGCCCAATCATATAATTGCTGGAAGTAATCTGAAGCATATAATTCTTGGTCGTACTTAAAACCGAGCCATTTAATATCTTCTTTAATAGCATCTACAAATTCTTGCTCTTCTTTTTCGGGGTTTGTGTCATCAAATCTTAAATTTACAGGAGCGTTGTATTTTTCTCCCAAACCAAAGTTGATGCAAATTGCTTTAGTATGACCTACATGCAAATAACCATTGGGTTCAGGCGGGAATCTAAAACGCAATTTAGATTTGTCTAAACCATTTTCTAAATCATTTTCAATGATTTGTTCAATAAAATTGAGCGGTTTTTTTTCTTCTACTTCCATAACAATTTTTGTAAGCTACAAATTTATGAAAAATAGCGTATTTTTCTTTATTATTTATAAGTTTAAAGAGTATTTTGGATGGTAGGCAAGATTTTAATTTTAATAATATTTTATTAATAAAGCATTATTGTTTTAGAATTTTTACTTGTGTATGAATATTTTTCTTAATTTTATAAAAAATTACACGATTGTGTAATTGATTTTAACGAATTTATTTAACGGATTTGTTAATTCAAACGATGAAATTTTATGTCTATTACTGTTGCAATCGTAGAAGACGAGAAGCATTATAATAATGCGCTCAAAAAAATTATAGATTACGATGCTGATTTATTGTGTGTTGGCCAGTTTTATTCTGGCAAAGAAGCCCTTGAAGAACTTCAGAGGCTAAAGCCTAATGTGGTTTTAATGGATATTAAATTGCCTGATATAAGTGGTGTTGAGGTAATTTCTCTATTGGTTGATGTTCTCGAGCATACTAATTTTATGATTTGTACTAGTTTTGAAGATGATAATCATATTTATGATGCTTTGAAGGTAGGAGCGGCAGGTTATCTTATTAAAGGAGAAAGTTTAGAAAAGATTATTTCCTCAATTAAAGAGGTGTATCGTGGTGGTGCGCCAATGAGTTTTGGGGTTGCCAAAAAAATTCTGAAATATTTTAGAGAAGAAAAAGTAGAATTTAATAATCATCTCAACGATTTGTCTAAAACAGAACATGATATTTTAGAGCTTTTAGCGCAAGGCCTTCTTTATAAGGAAATTGCAGACAAAAAAGAAGTAACAATTGATACGATTAAAAAACATGTTGGTAATATTTACAGAAAGTTGCACGTAAATAATAAGGTAGAAGCCATTAATATTTTGAAGAAAAATTAATGACATAAAAAAAACTAATAACCAAAAATAGGTTTAGGATGCAAACAAGTGATTTTTTATCAGGTATTTATGATATTGTTGTTGCCATAACAATGTTGTATTCTTTATATCTTCTATTTTGGAAAAAATATACAAAAAGACAAAAGCATTTTTATCTTTATATCAGTACAATTTTTTTTGTAGATGTAATAGGGGTTAGTGTATTTAGAAGGTATTTAGGGATGGATCAAATTTATTTATACTTTCCACTTTTTATTTTCACCATATTTTATTTTTGTTATTTTTATTTAAATAATTACCGAGATAGGTTTAATAGAGTTTTATTGTTTTTGTTTGCTCTTTTATCATTAATTTTTATCATCTTTTTTCAAATTAAAGACGGTTCACAGGTTATCTCAACAAATGTATTATTAATTCTAATTCTTTATCAATTGGCAATTACATTACAATGGTTTTGGCATATTGTAAACCATGTGGATGAGCAAAATATTGTACATAAACAAACTTTTTGGGTAAGTTGTGCACTATTAATTTGGAGTACATTTGCTTTGTTTAGAATGTATCCTATGTATGATTTGTATAAAGCAAAAGATGGTTTTTTAGACATTATTATAGACGTTTTTCAAGTAATTAATATAGCAACATATTTGTTGTTTTTAAAAGGATTGAGATGTACAGAATATAATATCCTTAGATCTTTTAATCATTTTTAAACCGATAGAGATGAACAGTCAGTTACCAGAACAAATAAAATTTCTATTTTTAATCGCACTTATTGTACTAATGATTTTTGCGGGATTTATTGTAATGGTAGTAATGGTATATAAAAAGAAACAACTGGTTTTTCAAAAAGAAAGATTGTTGCAAGATATACAACATAGAAATACGATTTTAGAAAAAGAATTAGAAGTTCAAAAGAAAATTCAGGAAGAAAGAGAGCGTATTTCTCATGATATGCATGATGATTTAGGAGCGGGTATTTCTGCGCTTAAATTGCAGGCAGAATTTCTCAAAAAAAAAGTAGAAGACAATTCTCTAAAAACAGATATTGATGATTTGCTGAAGACTTCAGAAGAAATGAATCTCTCAATGAGAGAAATGCTTTGGGGTTTAAATCCTGATAACGATAATCTCGGCAATTTTATTCAATATGTTGGGTTTTACGCAGATTCTTTTTTCAAAAAAACCAACACAAAAATTATTATTGATAAAAAGGTACATCAATTAGATTTGAAAATGAATTCTGAAGTGAGAAGAAACCTTTTTCTCTGTGTAAAAGAAGCCTTAAATAACATCTACAAACACAGTAATGCTGAAAATGTAGTCTTTAAATTTAGCTTAAAGGATGATGAATTTGTGATGAAGATTAAAGACGATGGCGTTGGTTTTTCCAAAAACAATACAACAGGAAATGGACTTAAGAATATGAAAACGAGAATGGAAAGTGTGTCAGGAAGTTTTGAAGTTTTTTCGTCTGATAAAGGAGCTTGTTTAAGTTTTAGAATTATTATTGATAGGCTTTAGGATTACACAAAAGTGTAATTGACTGGCAAAAACACAAAATCTAAATTTGTACCAGAAAATAACTGCGAAAACTTACTACTAAACACAAATGAATGATTATATGATAATGATTCTCAATCAGAGAATCATTATTTTTATTCAAACATCCACATTTGGTCGCCTCTAAGATCCAGTCTGCAATCAAAATTATTCGTGAAAAGCGCTCCTGTGCCCAATCCTTGTGGTAAAGGATTTTGTTTGGTGTAAGTGTATTGGCAAATTGCATTCAAGCCAATATTACTTTCCAAAGCAGAGGTAATCCACCATTGTATTCCCAGATTTTCTGCCAAAGAAATCCACTCGTCACTTCCAGAAAAACCGCCTACCAAAGCAGGTTTTAAGATAATATATTGAGGTTTTATCGTTTCTAAAAGTTCTTTTTTCTCATGAGGGTTAACAACGCCTATTAATTCTTCATCTAGTGCAATTGGCGTTGGTGTTTCTGCACATAATTTCGCCATATCAGCGCTTCCAGCTTTTATAGGCTGCTCAATAGAATGTATGTCTAATTCTGCTAATTCTTGCAAAACAATTTTAGCTTCATCATAACTAAAAGCTCCGTTAGCATCCACTCTTAGTTCTAGCTGTTCTTTCGGGAATTTTGCTCGGAGTTTTTTAATGATTTCTTTTTCTGATGACCAGTTTACCCCAATTTTTAACTTAATACAATTGAAGCCTTTTTCTAGTTTTTCCTGAATTTGAGTTTGCATAAAATCTGCATTGCCCATCCAAATTAGTCCGTTGATTTTGATGGAATCTTTCCCTTCGGTGAATTGACTTGGGAAATAAAGATCAGAACCGTTTTCCAGATTTAATAAGGCTTGCTCTAACCCAAAAATGATGGAAGGATAATGAAGAAGTTCTTTTTTTAAGGCATTAAAATCGTTGTTGATGTTTTCGCAAAGCCATTGCAGTTTTTCTTCATAATCAGGCACATCATCATAACTTAATCCTCGGAAAATTGCACACTCGCCAATGCCTTTTTTGTTGCTTTCAGAAATTTCTAAAACATAGGTTTCTTTTGTGGTGAGAACTCCTCTAGATGTTCCGCTGGCTTGTTTGAAGATAAGGTTGTGCGGAGTATATTTTGCTGTTTTCATAAAAAAAGCCTGAATGTATTTCAGGCAAATTTATAAATGATTTTTGTAAAATAGCCCCGAATGCAACGGAAATCCTTTTATTTTTCTTCCGTATAAGGAAAAATAAAAGATTGCAGTGGAAAGCGGGATTGGCTTCTAATAATTTTAAGGTTTCAAAGCTTTTGCCATAAATTCTTCGGCTTTGGTTACCATTGCGGCGCTTCCGCAGAAGAAAGGCACTCTTTGGTGTAATTCGGTTGGCTCAATTTCCAAGATTCTTCTGTAGCCGTCGCTTGCTTTTCCGCCAGCTTGTTCTGTTAATAATGCCATTGGGTTGCATTCGTAAAGTAATCTCAGTTTTCCGTTGGGAGATTGCGAGGTTGATGGGTAAATGTATATACCACCTTTAATCATGTTTCTATGGAAGTCTGACACCAAAGAACCGATGTAACGTGAGGTGTACGGTCTGTCGCCTTCTTCTAACTGGCAATATTTAATGTAATCTTTCACGCCTTGTGGAAATTTAATATAGTTCCCTTCGTTAATGGAGTAGATTTTACCATTCGTGGAAAATTTCATGTTCGGGTGAGAAAGGTAATAGGTGCCGATGGAAGGGTCTAAAGTAAAGCCGTTAACGCCGTTTCCTGTGGTGTAAACAATCATCGTAGAGCTGCCGTAAACTACATAGCCTGCAGCGACTTGGTTGATGCCTTTTTGCAAGAAATCTTTTAGTTGAACTGGGGTTCCTGGTTCTGTAACGCGTCTGTAAATAGAAAAAATGGTTCCTACGGAAACGTTTACGTCTATGTTAGAAGAGCCATCTAGAGGATCTATTAAAACCACATATTTGCTAAGGTGGGCGTTGTTGGTGGCTTTAATTTCAATAAAATCATCACTTTCTTCTGATGCAATTCCGCAAACTACTTCTCGCTGAGAAAGGGCTTCAATGAAAATGTTATTGGCTAAAACATCTAATTTTTGTTGGTCTTCGCCTTGTATGTTTTGGTTGCCAACTTGCCCAATAATGTTGGCGATACCGGCTTTGTTTACTTCTCTGTTTACTACTTTTGATGCCAGTCTTATGGCGCTAATTAATCTAGAAAGTTCACCCGTAGAGTATTTAAAATCATCTTGTTTATCAATAATAAATTCACCGAGGGTTTGGAAGGTTTGTTCAGGCATTTTTTTGTATTTTGGTTGTACGTAAATTTCGTAATTTTTGCCTATATCAGCCAAAAAAATCAAATAAATTTCATTTGAAAAAAAATTAATAAATTTGAAGGTTTGAACAGATATAAGAAAAGGACACCAAAATGAAAGTTTTTAAATTCGGAGGAGCGTCTGTAAAAGATGCAGAGAGTGTGAAAAATGTAGCGAAAGTCTTAGAATCTCAAGGCTTCGAGAATTGTTTATTAGTGGTTTCTGCAATGGGCAAAACTACCAATGCATTAGAAAAAGTAGTAGAATATTACTTTAAGAAAGAAGATTACCAAGCAGAAGTAGAAAAAATAAAACAATCTCACCTGGAAATTACGAAGGGACTTTTCTCCGAAAACCATTCTATATTTGGTGAAGTGGCTTTGTTTTTTGATGATTTAGACTCTTTTTTAAGAAGAAATAAATCTCCGAACTATAATTTTGTGTATGACCAAGTGGTAAGCTGTGGCGAAATGATTTCTTCTAAAATTTTAAGCGAATATCTTAATGATATTAATTTTGCTAATGCTTGGTTAGATGCCAGAGATTACATAAAAACCGATGATTCTTACAGAGAAGGAGTTGTGAATTGGGCAGAAACGGAAAATAAAATTGCAGCATTAAGCAAAGCGCAATCTTATGTAACCCAAGGTTTTATTGGTTCGGAAGACAATAACTTTACCGTAACATTAGGTAGGGAAGGATCAGATTATTCTGCGGCTATTTTTGCGTACTGTCTAAATGCTGATGCAATGACGATTTGGAAAGACGTTCCTGGTGTAATGACAGGCGATCCTAGAAAATTTGAAAATGTAACCCTGCTTTCTAATATTTCTTATGAAGAAGCAATAGAAATGGCGTATTACGGTGCATCTGTAATTCACCCAAAAACATTACAACCGCTTAAACAAAAACACATTCCGTTTTACGTAAAATCTTTTGTGAAACCAGAAATGCCAGGTACAAAAGTAGGCGATTCTGATCATAACCAAAGTGTAGAAAGTTATATTTTGAAAGAAAATCAGGTGTTGATGAATATCTCAACCAGAGATTTTTCTTTCATTGCAGAAGATCACATGAGTCAGATCTTCAATCTTTTAGCGAAATATAAAGTGAAGGTTTCTTTAATGCAAAACTCAGCCATTTCATTGGCCCTTTGTTTAGAAGATAAATTTGGTAAAGTAGATGTTGTAAATGAAGAACTGAGCCAGCAATTTAATACAGAAATCGTTAAAAATGTATCGTTATACACCATTAGAAATGCCAATATGGATGAGCTTTCGAAATTTTACGAAAACAAAAAAGTGTTACTCGAACAAATTTCTAAACAAACGGTACAAATTGTTACAAACTAATATTTATGAGTCTAATTTCTAAACAAGATTTGATAAATGTAGCAGGTTTATCTAAGTTTGGTTTTTTGGGAACCCCAATTGCATCTGCTGTAATGGGACTTACCAAACTCAATAAAGTAAATCAGCTTTATGATGATATAAAGCACCACCAAGGAACAGCTTTTTTTGATGCTTTCCTTAAGGAATTAGACTTAAAATATGTGGCTTTTGAAGAAGATTTAGCCAAAATTCCTAAAACGGGACCATTTATTTTGGTGGCCAATCATCCTCTTGGAGCGATTGATGGAATTTTAATGTGTAAAATCTTAACGGAAATTAGACCAGATTTTAAAATTATGGGCAATTTTCTTCTTCAGAAAATAGAGCCTATGAAAGATTTTGTAATTCCGGTAAATCCTTTCGAAGGCAGAAAAGAAGCTTATAGCAGTATTAGTGGGATGCGAGATACTTTAACACATCTTAAAAATGGAGGTTGTATAGGTATTTTCCCAGCGGGCGAAGTTTCAAATAAAAATAATCCAAATAACGAGGTTTTAGATAAAGATTGGGAAATCCCAGCACTTAAACTGATTAAAAAAGCAAAAGTGCCTGTTGTACCGATGTATTTTCATACCAAAAACTCAAGAAAATTCTACAGTTTTGCGAAAATGCATCCAGATTTGCAGACGCTTCTTCTTCCATCAGAAATGATGAAGAAAAGAGATAAACCCATCAGAATAAGAATAGGGAGGCCAGTTTCTCCTAAAATACAAGATGAGTACGAGTCTGTAAAAGAATTGGGCGATTTCCTTCGTAAAAAGGTTTATATGATGAAATCTTATTACGAAAGAAGAAATTCTATTGCTGAGCTCTTTAAACTGTCTAATTTACCTATTAAACTGCCTCTGAAGTCAGGGCAAGAAGTAATTCAGAATATTATAGACGAAACGCCTTTAGAGAAAATATTAGAAGATATTGAAAATCTTAAAGCGAAAGACAAGCAACTCTTTGTTAATTCTAACTACGAAGTCTATTTTACGGAATATGATGAAATCCCTTCTATGATGAGGGAAATAGGCAGGCAAAGAGAACTTACGTTTCGTGCAATTGGCGAAGGTACAAATTTGCCTTTTGATTTGGACGAGTATGATAAGCACTATCATCACCTCATTCTTTGGGATAGCGATGCCCAAAAAATAGCAGGTGCTTACAGAATGGCATTAGGCTGTCAGGTAATGAAAAAATACGGAATGGATGGTTTTTATACCGCTTCTCTTTTTGAGTTTGATATGGAAATACAACCCTTCTTTAGAAAAGTTATCGAAATGGGACGTGCTTACATCAGTATAGAATATCAACAAAAGCCATTACCGCTTTTCTTATTGTGGCGTGGCATTGTGCATGTTTGTCTTAAAAATCCTGAACATAAGTTTTTAATGGGTGGCGTAAGTATTAGCAATAAGTTTTCAGATTTTTCTAAATCTTTAATGATTGAGTTTATGCGTTCTCATTATTATGACTCTGTTGTGGCGCAATATGTACATCCGAAAAATGATTATAAAGTAAAACTTAAAGAGAAAGACAAAAGTCTATTTTTTGAAGGTTTAGATAATGATTTAAACAAGTTTGATAAGTTAATTGATGATTTGGAACCAGAAATGAGGCTTCCAGTCTTAATTAAGAAATATATTAAACAAAATGCTAAAGTAATTGCTTTTAATGTAGATCCTAACTTTAATGATGCTATTGATGGACTAATGTACATCAGAATTAGCGACCTGCCAGAAAGTACAATTAAGCCCGTCTTAGAAGAATTAAGCGAGCAGTTGAAAGAAAAGTAAAAATAATTGCGCTGAAAATCAAATACTTCAAAAATATTTGAAAAATAATTACTGAAAAACTTGCATGATATAGATAAAGTGCATACTTTTGCACCACTTTAACACAGTGATGAAACAACAAAAGGTTTCTTAGCTCAGTTGGTAGAGCAATGGACTGAAAATCCATGTGTCCCTGGTTCGATCCCTGGAGAAACCACAAACCGCTTCTTTCTAGAAGCGGTTTTTGTTTTTTTAATGTTTTATTAATTTTAATTGTAATAAATTTTGTTACAATTAAAATATTCTTTATCTTTGCCTCCGAAATGAACAATACAAGATTTGCAACAGCGCTTCATATTATGACGATTCTTGGTAATGCACCTAATGATTGGCTTACCTCAGATTGGTTAGCGGGTAGCATTAACGTAAATCCTGTAATGGTAAGAAAAGAAATTTCTGTGTTGAGAGAAGTTGGATTGGTAGAATGCAGAAAAGGGAAAGAAGGAGGTTGTAGATTAACTAAAAATCCAGAAGAAATTGCCATTGCTGAGATTTATTTAGCCGTTAAGAATTCAGAAGTTTTAGGTAAAAAAAACCAAAATCCTAATCCTAAATGCGAAATAGGAAAAAGAATTAATCAGAATTTAGAAGATTTGTTTTTAGAAACGGAAGAGGTTGTAATTTCATTTTTAACACAAAAAAATCTAAAATCTTTTATGGAAAAATTTCAATAATAAAAAATTTTAAATATAAATGTAATAAAATTTATTACAATTAAATAAATCAACAATGAAAAAAATATCAGTAATTGGAGCTACAGGTTTTGTAGGCTCTCAAATCGTTAAAGAATTAGCCAATAGAGGCTATCAGGTAAATGCATTAGCAAGAAATGTATCACAAATTCCTTCAACGGAAAATGTAAATGCAGTGCAAGCAGATGTGTATAATACAGAAGATTTAATGGAAAAATTGAAAGGGAGCGATGCAGTGATTAGTGCATTTAACCCTGGTTGGACGAATCCTAACATCTACGAAGATTTCTTAAACGGAGCAAAAAGTATTGAGAAAGCAGTAGAAGCTTCAGGGGGTTAAAAGATTTATTGTTGTTGGTGGTGCAGGCAGTTTATATTTAGAAGGTGGTATTCAGTTAATCGATACACCAGAATTTCCTGCAGAAATAAAACCAGGTGCCGAAGCAGCAAGGCAATATTTAGAAATAATTAAAAAGAATGATCTGTTGGATTGGACGTTCTTTTCACCAGCAATCGAAATGCATCAAGGGACTGCGGGCGTAAGAAAAGGGATTTACAGAACAGATTTAGAAAACCCTGTTTTTGATGATGATGGCAGAAGCGTAAGATGTAGCCGTTGCTTTGGTAGATGAGTTAGAGAATAATCAGTTCATAAAACAAAGATTTACAGCTGCTTATTAATACAAAAATCGCAGAATTTTCTGCGGTTTTACTTTTTTTTATTTCAATTGAATTTACAAATTCAAAAATAATTTAGGGTTAATGGGCATATTGTTTTTACGCACTTCATAATGAAGATGAGGCCCTGTGGAACGGCCTGTATTTCCAGATTTGGCAATAATTTCGCCTACTTTTACCTCTTGGTTGGCTTTTACCAAAACTTTAGAAAGATGCCCATATAAAGTTGCCAAACCATTGCCGTGTTCCACGATTACACAATTGCCGTAGCCACCTTTTTGTCCGGCAAAAATAACTTTCCCTTTTGCGGCGCAAAAAACATCACTTCCGTAAGGCGATGCAATATCAATACCTTTGTGGTTTTGCATTTGGTCTGCTTCTGCGGGTGCTTTATTCCCTTTTTCAGCAATCGTTTTAACTGGATTTCCTAAACTGTCTTTTTCAGCAGTATTTATCCCGATACTTTTACCAGCAATCATTAACTTTTTAGACGGAATAGGGTTTTTTCTCATCCCAAAATTAGAAGAAACAAAACCTGCCGAAGGAACTCCCAAAGGTACTTGTTGTAATTTTTTTTCTAATTCAATAAGATATTGTGAGTATCTTGCACTTTGGTTAGAAAGATAAACAGAGCTCGATAAGCTGTCTTTAGAAAGTGCTTCTATGTTTAGGTTAGAAGCATTTTTAGCTTTCAGGAAATTGTTGATGATTCTTACCGTATAATCTACCGTTTCCAAATCATTTTTAAGTTTAAAAAAATCTAAACTATCTTTTTTTGTATTTATTTTCACCAAATTTACTTGGTAGGTTTTATCATCTTTTTCGCTATACAATTTGGCAATCGCAAAACTCTGAAACAAAATGATAAACAGTAATCCTCCTATAAATAAAGTAATATTTTTCTTTTTTTCAAAAAAATTCTTCATTACTACTTTTAAAATTTCAATTATCGATTTTAAGCATGCAAAAATAATAAATTATTTCTTACCAGCTTTTTTGGTTTTTCCAAAACGCTGAAATGAGGTAAAAATTATGCCATTTTAGTGTTAAAAAAACAATAAAATTGTTAAAAAAGTTTAAAGAATTTCTAAGTATAACTTCTGAAATTCAGTGTTTAAAGTCTTTTTAAGGATTTTGTTTTTTGTGATATGATTTTTTTTAGTCCTTTCATCATTACAGAATTTGTATATTTGTTTTTCTCGCAAAGACAATAAAAATGGCTAAAAATAAAGAGAATGCTTTACCAATTGTAGGCGTTTTAGGTAGCGGAAGTTTCGCTACTGCAATTGTAAAAATGCTTTTAGAAAACTCAAAAAAAGTACATTGGTGCGTAAGAAACGAGTTTGTGAAAGGGGCATTAGAATTGCGTGGGCACAATCCTAATTATCTTACCTCTATTAATTTTAATGTAAAAAGTCTTGTACTAACTACAGATATTAACGAGTTGGTAACCGCTTGCGATGTGGTTGTTTTGGCAACACCTTCCATATATTTATCAGATGCATTAGAGAAAATGACGTGCAACTACGAAGGCAAACTTTTCGTTTCTGCCATCAAAGGAATTGTACCGAAGCATAATGATGTGGTAGCACATTATCTTAGAGACGTTTTCAAAATCGGTTTTAGAAATCAGGCTGTAATAGCAGGGCCTTGTCATGCCGAGGAAGTTGCCATGGAAAGACTCTCTTATCTTACCATTGCGGCGGCCGAAAAAGAAACAGTAGATACACTTAGAGATTTATTTGCATCAGATTACATTAAAGTAAGCTGTTCAAAAGACATTTTGGGGAATGAATACAGCGCTATTCTCAAAAATATATACGCAATCGCAGCCGGTATTGCAAGCGGTTTAGGTTACGGAGACAACTTCAATGCGGTGTTGGTTTCTAACGCCATTAGAGAGATGGAATTGTTTTTAGACGCCATTTATCCTGAACACAGAGAAGTGAATGATAGCGCTTATCTTGGCGATTTATTGGTAACCGCATATTCACTTTTTTCAAGAAATAGAAACCTTGGGAATCTTATCGGCAAAGGTTATACCGTAAAATCTGCCGTACAATCTATGAGCATGGTTGCAGAAGGGTATTATGCAACCCGCGGAATTTACGAAATAGCTTACCATAAAAAACTCAAAACACCAATCATCAACACCGTTTTCAGTATATTGTATGAAGGGAAGGATGCCGAGAAACAATTTAAAAAACTTACCGAAAAGCTTACTTAATTTTTTTAGAAGCACACGTTTTCAGCTTTTTTTCACTTACGGGCACGCTTTCCGTTCCAATCTTTTTAGGTGACTTCAACAAGTTCAGTCACCCAAAAAGGATTTCCACTGCAATCGTGGCTAAAATTCACGGGAAGTTTTTCTTTTCACTTTTCTAAACTACCCCGTCAAAATTTTCCACGAAAATTTTGCCACCCCTTCAAAGAAGGGGAATTTCTTTACGTTCTCAACTTTGAAAACAATCGCCGCTCGCTTCGCTCGCGCGCTCAGCATTCAGAAAATAACGGTGTTATTAAAAAAATCAAAACATCAATTTATAAATTTTTTTCTCAAAACTTTGTATTTTGCAGCATATTATCAATTGCTCATGAAAATAACTCCCAAACCCAAATATGATATTGCCTTAATCGGTGGTGGAATAATGAGTGCTACTTTAGCAACTCTAATTCACGAACTCAATCCAGAATTTAAAATTGTAATTTTCGAGAGGCTAGAGAAAGTCGCTCAAGAATCTTCTGCCGCCTTTAATAATGCAGGAACTGGGCATTCTGCTTTTTGTGAACTCAATTATACTACAGAAAAACCAGACGGAAGTATAGACATTTCCAAAGCCATCAAAATTTGCGAACAGTTTGAGGTTTCTAAACAATTTTGGAGCTATCTTTTAAATCAAAATTACATCGAAAATCCAAAAGAATTCATCAATTCTTGTCCACACATGAGTTTAGTTTTTGGTGAAAAAGATTCTGAGTTTTTAAAGAAAAGATTCAACAAAATGCAAGAAAATCATCTCTTCAAGGGAATGCAATTTTCAGAAAATTTTGATGAATTAAAATCTTGGTTGCCTTTAGTAATGCAAGACAGAAACAACTCAGAAAAATTAGCAGCGACTAAAATGAGTTTAGGGACGGATGTAGATTTTGGGAAATTAACGGAGAAAGTTTTTGCACATCTGCAACATGCAAAAAATGTTGAAGTTTTTACCCATCACGAAGTTGAAAATATAGATGCAGACCAAGAAAAATGGCGACTTTTTATCGAAGACAAAAAGGATGAGCACAAGCAAGAGGTTGTTGCAGATTTTGTATTTATTGGTGCTGGTGGTTATGCTTTACCACTTTTAGATTCTTGCGACATCGAAGAAAGTGAAGGTTATGGCGGTTTCCCAGTTTCTGGGCAATGGTTGGTGACCAAAAATCCTGAACTCATCGCAAAACATTCGGCTAAAGTTTACACACAAGCTTCTGTTGACGCACCACCAATGTCGGTTCCGCATTTAGATTTAAGAATTATTGATGGCGAAAAAGCTTTACTGTTCGGGCCTTTTGCAGGTTTTTCCACCAAATTCCTCAAAGAAGGCAGTTATTTAGATTTACCTTTAAGCATTGATTTTGATAATATTCCATCAATGTTTGGCGCATTTATTCATAATTTATCTTTAACAAAATATTTGATTGAGCAAGTGCTTTTAACCAAAGAACAGCGTATAGAAGAACTTCAAAAGTTTGTAAAAGACGCGAAAGAAGAAGATTGGGAACTGATTGTTGCAGGACAACGTGTGCAAATCATCAAAAAAGATGAAGAAGATGGCGGTAAATTAGAATTCGGGACAGAGGTGGTTATCAATAAAACAGGCACTTTGGCGGCTATTTTAGGAGCTTCGCCTGGTGCTTCAACTTCTGTTGCGGCGATGATTTCTGTACTCGAAAAATGTTTCGGAGAAAAATTACAAAACGAGTGGAAGTCAAAACTCACGGAAATCATTCCAAGTTACGGACAAAAACTTGCTGAAAACACAGAACTTACCGAAGAAATTAGAAATTTCACCAAAGAAAAATTGCAACTTGAATATTAAACCTGTGAGTTATGTTGAAGGATTACCTTCTTTCAGAGGGGTTGCAAAAATTTGAAAAAATTTTTGACGGGGTGTCTTAAATTTTATTAACTTCAATTTTTTAAATTTTGTACAATGCCTACAATCGCCAAACCCAAAATTTCGCCAGAAATTCTCTCAGAAATTCAAACAAAATTTGAAGAAGAGAAACAAGTGATTGTACATTGTTGTTTCCAGAACAATTATACCGTAGGGAATCTCGTTAGAATTTGGCAAAGCACTTATTTGGTAGATAAATTTACAGGGTTCAGAAGTCAGCTTTTATTTTGGGATAAAATCTCTATTTTCCCTTATTGGACGGATGTTCCGCCAGTGAAAGAGTATTGCTTTACCCTTATTTTTTCTGGCTTGCCCAAAGATTGTAAAGTCTTTGATTTTGTTGAGGAAATTCCGCAAGAAGGCGGTTTTTTAGTTACGGATATTGAGCGCAACCAAAGCGATGTTTATACGATAAAATTAATTTAAATGAAGAAGATTTACTTACTTTTACTCTTAGTTTCAAGTTTTGCCTTTGGTCAAGGCCTTAAAAATAAAACCGATAAAAAACAATTTCCTGCCGAAATTCTAGAAATTGAAACCTTCCAAAAAGAACTCAATAAAGAATACAAAACAGAAGAAGAAACGCCTTTGCGTGATGAAAATTTCAAGAAATTTAAAGCACATCCGTTTTTCCCTATTGATTTAACTTATCGTGTTAAAGCAAAATTGGTAAAAACCGAAAACGCTGTTCCCTTTGAAATTCCTACTTCGTCAGGAAGAACCAAAAAATACAGAGAATTTGGCAAAGTTTATTTTACCCTCAATGAAGCAGAGCAAGTGTTAACGGTTTATCAAAGTTTAGCCTTGTTAGACGACCCAGAATATCAGGATTATTTGTTCTTGCCTTTCAAAGACGAAACCAACGGAAAAGATACTTATGGAGGTGGGAGATACTTGGATTTAAGAATCCCTAAAAATGATGAACTCATTATTGATTTCAATAAAGCGTATCATCCTTTATGTGCCTACAATCCTTATGATTACAATTGCCCAATTGTACCAGAAATAAATTGGTTAAAAATCCCCATTGAAGCAGGTGTAAAGTACCAAGATATTTGGTTTGAGCATTAGTTTCTAGATTCTAGATGTGAGATATTAGATACAATACATGAGATACTCAATAACTCGTATAAACTAAAAATTCAAAATTTACTTCCTTTAGGATTGAGGAAAATAAATTTTGAATTTTTTTATCAAATATTTTGAGTGAAGTAATTTTGTAAAAATCGTCAATGCTTAATGTTTTTTAACGCAAAGATTCTTAATAATAAAAAATAAAATTTAAAAATTTCAAAACAAAATTTTGCTTACATATATAACAAAAAACACGCTGTAAAGCGTGTTTTTTAATATTTATCTTTGCGCTCATTGCGAAAAACCTTTGCGACTTTGCGTGAAAAAATCTATCTAACCACCGCATTAATTTTATCCCAAAGTGCAGCATCAAAACCAGAAAGCGCAAAATTAGGATTCTGCGGATCCGAAGCATCGCCCATTCTGATGACCACCATATTTTTACTCGGAATTACATAAATTCTTTGGTCTTCGGCGCCCATTGCTGCAAACATATCTGCAGGAGCATTAGGAACTAAAGCTGTGGGATAAACCGTTTGCGAACCCGGAACCATAT
>JAYRDY010000004.1:0-27961 GCA_041909215.1 Cloacibacterium sp.
AGGTTATATGGTAGATTATCTTTCTTGGCATTGGATATTTTTAATAAATCTACCAATTGGAATTTTAGGAATTGTGCTGAGTGTAAAATATATGCCAAATTATTTTTCAAAAATCATAGATTTTGATTTTAAAGGATTTTTAATTTTTGCTTCGGCTTCTTTATTGCTTTCTATTTCACTAGAATGGTTAGGAAATGCTAAAAATATAACACCTGTTTTAATGGTATTTTTTGCGGGTTTTGTATTTCTTTATCTTTACTATAGACATGCTAAAAAAGACAATAATCCTATTTTCCCATTAGATTTATTCTTGGTAAGAACTTTCAGAGTTGGCATTTTAGGAAATTTAGCCACAAGATTAGGCATCAGTTCTATTCCACTTTTAATTCCGTTAATGATACAAATTGCGTATGGACAATCTGCTGTAATTTCGGGTTGGATTGTTGCACCAATGGCAATTTCTGCAATGTTTGGGAAATCTGCTGTCATCAAAATCCTAAACTATTTCGGATATCGGAAAACATTAATGTTCAACACTTTTATCATAGGACTACTTATTTGTGCAATGGCAATTCCGGGAATTCATAGTTCTATTTATTGGTTTATTCCTTTGATTTTAATTCTAGGATTTTTTAATTCCATTCAATTCACTTCAATGAATACCATTTCAATTGCCGATTTAAGAGATAACCAAACCAGCAGCGGAAACTCTTTGATTTCTGTAAATCAACAAATTGCGATTGGCTTCGGTATTGCTTTTGGTTTAATTGTATTAAAAATTTTCGAAGGTGACACTCTGCTTATCAAAGGAAACATTCATAATGCGTTTCGATACACTTTTTTAGTAGTAGGTATTCTTACTATTTTATCTGGATTTGTTTTCAGAAGACTTCATTTCAGAGATGGAGAAAACATGAAATCCTAAAAATCTTTATCTTAAATAAGTTTCAGAAAACAGTAAAAAAACTATATTTGTGAAACTTAAATTTTAGGAAGAATGGATTCAGCAAAGGTGTTGCTTATTTTCGTGTTTGTCTATTTCATAGGACTTCTCGTTATTTCTTATTTCACGAGTAGAAATTCAGACAATCAATCTTTTTTTATTGGGAACAAAAAAAGTAAATGGTGGCTCGTAGCTTTCGGAATGATTGGCACCAGCTTAAGTGGTGTTACTTTTATTTCTGTACCCGGAACTGTGGGTAAAATGACTGCAGGAAATTATCCTTTTGGTGGTTTCGAGTATTATATGATGGTAATTGGTTTTTTTATCGGTTATTTCATTGTTGCAGCTATTTTGCTTCCGCTTTATTACCGAATGAATCTCACTTCTATTTACACGTATTTAGGCAAAAGATTTAATGTAGAAGCGCATAAAATCGGCTCATTGTTTTTCATTGTTTCTAGAGCAATTGGTGCAACCGCAAGATTATATTTGGTGGTTAACGTGTTGCAAATTTTCCTATTAGAAGCTTTAGGCGTTCCGTTTTGGTTAACCGCATTAGTCATTTTATTAATGGTATTGCTCTATACTTTTGAAGGTGGCGTAAAAACCATTGTAATTACCGATACTCTGCAAACTTCTTTTATGATTTTGAGTTTAGTAGGTTGTATAGTTTATATTTTATCAAACTTAAATCTGTCTGCACCTGAAGCTTTTAACATTTTAGCTGATAAAAATTACACGCATTTCATCAATACTGATATTAATTCTAAAACATTTTTCTTGAAAACCATTTTAGGCGGAATGTTCATTACCATTGCAATGACGGGTTTAGATCAAGAAATGATGCAGAAAAACATCTCGGTTGATAACCTTAAAAATTCTAAAAAAAACATGCTCACTTTTGCAGGAACTTTGTTATTTGTAAATCTGGCATTTCTGTTTTTAGGTGGTTTGCTTTACCTTTTTGCGATGCAAAATGGCGCAGAATATTCTCAGTTAATAGAAGTGGTAAACGGTAAAGAAACTGTTACCAATCTTTTTGGATTTAAAGATGTTGCCGGAAATGTTAAAAACATAATGGGAGACGATTTATTCCCAGCCCTATCATTACAAAATTATTTCCCAATGTTTATTTCTGTTATTTTCATCATTGGGCTTACTTCCGCACTTTTCCCTTCTGCTGATGGCGCTTTAACCGCAGTTACCAGTTCTTATTGTGTAGATTTACTGAATTTAAATGAAGATAATACCAAAACAGAAAAGCAAAAAAAGACCTTAAGAATGCGTGTGCATTTAATCTTCACGGTTATCTTTTTTCTTTTAATCATGATTTTTAAATGGATTGATGACAAATCTATCGTCTATCTCATTATGGAAGTTGCGGGTTATACTTATGGGCCACTTCTCGGTTTATTTGCTTTCGGAATTTTCACTAAACATCATATTTCTAAAAAATATTCTATCCTTTTTGTTACACTTTTAGCACCAATTATTACTTACCTCATCAATTATACGGTAACTAATTTCACAGATTATAAAATTGGAGTAGAACTCATTATTTTAAACGGATTGCTTACTTTTTTTGGACTTTGGTTGGTAAGAGACAAGAAATAAAATTTGAAAATAAATATTTTAAAATCCAATTGAGTTTTCAGTTGGATTTTTTTATTTCAAAAACATTAAACCTTTGATTTTCATTAGTAAATATTTGTAAAAATAAAATGTAGGGAAAAAGTAGTGGTAAGAAAAATAAAATTTTATTGTGCCAGCATCATATTTGTTATTGCTAATTTTAAATTAACACAAATGATGAAAAACAACACACTAATTTTTAAAAAGATTTTTTTCACTTTTTTATTTACTCTCTTTTTTAGTACTTCTGCCTTCGGTGTAGTACTGACTAAAACCTATCAAAATAACAATGCACAAAGCGGTGAAGTTTTTTTAACTTATGAAGCAAAAGAATTATTTCCGTCAGAAAACGTAATATATGTTGCACTATTCGATGATTATGGTGGTGCTTTGGCAGTGCAACAAGTGAACCCTACTACTTTTAATATTATTATGGTAAATAGAAGTGCTTTACCAAATTCAATAGAAATAGCTCCTTATGGTGAGACTGATTACGGAGAATTTTTTGTACCACTTCCTCTTAATGTAACTTTCATAGAATACAGCGACATACAAATAGAATATCTTGGTACCGATACTCCTTGTGAATATAAAGGACAGACTTTTACATTATCCTACAAAGTTACCAATAATGGGCCTGAAAATTCTATTGGCATTCAAGCAAGTCTGGCTCCTCCAGTAGATAATAATACTTATCAGTTCGTAAGTTATACTTCTACAAGTGGTTTATATAATAGTGCTACAGGAAAATGGGATATTCCATCTTTAGCCAACGGAGAATCTACAACTATAGTTATTACTTATTTAATGGGGAACTTTCCTGGTAATATTCAATTTAATGGTAGCAGTAATGTAACAGGTGGAAGCAATGCAGATGATACCAACATCTCGAATAACTATGTAGATATGAATTCTGTTTTTGTAACACCATTAGATAATATAGTTGTAAATAATGATACCGTTACTAATGCAACCGCAGGAACTACTAATGTTATTAATGTATTAACTAATGATGCTGTAGATGGAAATTCTCCTGCAGAAATAGCAGCTGGTAAAACAACTCTAACTACAGTTTCAGAATCAACTGCAGGTGCACTAACATTAAATCCTGATGGCAGTATAGATGTAGCAACAGGATTATCTGCAGGAACTTATACACTTACCTACTCTTACTGTCATTATACACCATATACTTTACTTTATAGGATAGCTAATAATCCTAAAAATAAAAATGCAACTGATTGTACTAATTGCAAAGAAGCAACTGTTTCGGTTACAATTTATTCTGATGTTTGCCACGAATTACCAACTGACACATCTACTTCTGTTCCTACTAATCATGGTATTACCGTGTTGGGAAGAGCAGGCGAAGATAATGGTAATTGGCCAATGGTAAGAAACTCTGCTTATACCGTATTAGAAGGAAAAACTAAAGGTTTTGTAATTACAAGAAATGCAAATCCTGAAGGTACTATTACAAATCCTGTAGTAGGAATGATTGTTTTCGATACGGATGAAAATACAGGAAAAGGATGTCTCAAAATTTATGTAGGTTCTGGAGTAGGTGAAGGTTGGAAATGTTTCAACACTCAAGGTTGCCCATACAAAAGTGGTGGCGTAATAAATATAGGAAGCAAAGTAAAATAACTATTTAAAAGAAAAATCAAATGAAAAAAATAATCATATTAGTCAGTATATCAATTTCATTCTTATCATTTTCACAAGTAAGAATTGGGCAATCTGCTGCAACAACTCTTTCTAGTGATTCTGTTTTGTTAGAATTTGGAGACACCAAGGATAAAGGAATTATCTTGCCATACGTTGAAACTATTCCAGCGGAAGGTTCTGACAAAGCAAAAGGTGGAACTTTAATTTTTGATATTTCAATTACTAATGATTTTCCAAATGGAGAATACAAAGTGAAAGTAAAAAATGAAAATTCTGGCTGGACTGATTTAAGCGGAAAAACAGGATATTCCGCAGATACAGAAACAATAGTAAAAACACCGCAAAACTCTCCTTTGGAAGATGCTGCAAATGCTAAAGTGATTATTGGCGCAACAAGTTCAACTTCTGATGGCGTTTTAGTTTTAGAATCCACGGATAAAGCAATGATTCTCCCAATAGTAGAAGATTACCAAGCAATTAAAAACCCTTCTCCAGGAATGATAGCCTTTTTAAAAAGTCCTGATGGAGATGCTACAAAACATCGATTAATTACTTACAATGGCTTAACTTGGAGTTTTTGGAAACCTTAAAAAAAAGGAAATGATATCTAATATAAATAAAGCTAAACTATTGTTTTCTATTTATTTAGTTTTGTGGGTCATCTTATTAATTAGTATTATTCTCACCCTTACAATCTTCAAAGGTCTTATTTCAATGCTAATAATAATTCCATTTTTATTGTTTTTTATAATATTCAATTTTGGGTTCAATTATATCAAAATACTAAATATTGATATGAGTGGTTTAGGAATTACGTACATCTCACAACCCTATTTTTTCAAAATAATAAATTCTAAAATAATGCAAAAAAGATATGAGATTGATTTTAATTCTGTAAAAAAAATAAACATAGAAAATGAATACTTAAACAAAAAATTAACTATTAAATTAAAAAGAAAAGGTAAAATTAATCCTAAATTCAATATTCCATTGAGCTTTTTTGATAAAAAAATGATTGAAAAATTAAAAAAGCAACTACTAAACAATACTGCAACAAAAACAATAACTTGGCAATAGGCAAATAACAATTTTTAGTAACATATTGATTATAAAATATTTAAATTTTAGAAATTTAATTGTAGGGAAAATGTAGGGGTGTGTTTTTTGTGTCTAGCAAGATTCTTGTTGAAATTTGCTTTAGAAAAAAAAACAAATAATGAAAATGAAATTTATTTTTCAGGAAAGCAAAATGGTATTAACCGTTTTAGCTTTCCTATTTTTTGGAATATTTCAAGCCAATAACAATTTAGCAAATTCCAAAAATTTAGCACTACCTAATTTTACAATGTCATTAAGTAAAACCGATATGACTTGTTTAGGAAATGGTATCATTACCGCCAATTTTTCTACTCTTTCAGACGGTTCTACATTAGATATTTTGCTCTACACCCAAACAGGAACTGTTATTTTACAATCTACATCATTTACGGTTTCAGGATCTACTGCTACATTTACCTTTAGTGGGCTTAATGCAGGGAATTATAGAGTAGAAGCTAAACAAACTTTAAGTAGCGAAAGTAATACACAAATAGCCACCATTACTGTTCTCAACAAAGTTGCATCTTTGGCGGCGACAGTTACAAAAACTAAAGAAGTCTGCAACGTTTATGAGCTTACCACAAATGTTACTGCTGGAAATCCTGATACTTATACTCTGATAAATAAATCTACAGGTGCAATTGTGAAACCAGAACAAGCTTCTAATATCTTTAGTAATGTAGCTCCAGGTACATATACTGTTCGTATAAAAGACGTATGCGGAAATATTTTAAATTTTGATGCTCCTCCGTTAGCTAATAACACCTATACTCTCAATTTGCAAACTTCTTCTGGTACTACACAAATGCAAGACTGTAATAATATTAAATTTTGGCATAATCTTGGTGGTAACATTGCTTATCCTGTTCAGCTTACCTACTCCGTTACCTCTCCAATAGACGGTACTGTTACTACTACCACACCAGTTTCAGTAACATATCCATCAACACATAATGCAATATTACCGTACTATAAAGGGTATAATTATAATATCAACATCACAGGTGTAGATGCTTGTGGTACAGTATATAACGCTACCAAAGCTATGCAAAAGAACTCTACTCCTGATATTGTTTACAATTTGACTGCGTCAGCTTGTGGAGGGCAATATTTAAGAGTAACTGGATTAGATTATTTCTATGGTACAGCTACAATTGAGATTTTATCTGCTCCTGCTGGTTTTGTACCTTCGGTATATAGTTCTGCATTTACAGGAACCAATACAGTCGGAACTTTTTCAATTGCAAGTTATATTAATTTAGGTTCTAGTACCCAACCTCTGCCTACTGGAAATTATCAAATAAAAATAACAGACGAATGTGGAACCACAAAAACTATAATAGCAAACGTTTCAACTACTGCTTATACTGCGAAAAAAAATGCAACGCTTAATAATACAGGTTGTGCATTAGGTTATGGTTCCGTAGTTTTAGAAATTTCAGCTTCGTCAGGAGTTGTTACATCAAATATTACCAAAGGAACCATAACATCTGCACCCGCTTCATTTACACAAACATTGCCGTATGAAGTTCCTAACGCAAGCCCATCTTCTATTTATGGTACAGACGGAAGATTGTACCTCAATAATTATCCCGATGGAGATTACACTATAATTCTAGAAAATAATTGTACAACTCCTTTTACACTTAATTTTACAATAACAGGAAAAATAGTAGAAAAAGCGGATGTTACTGTAACACCTGGCTGTTCTAATTTTAATGTAGATATAGATTATAAAGCGAATACAAATTTCAGTAGATTTATTCTTCAAAAATATTTTCCTGCTTCTGGATTATGGGGACATCCTAACACAGGCTCCACTTCCACTATATTCTACAATGGAATTTCGGCAACAGTTACAAATGGTATAGCTGGTTATTCAAACGGATCTGCTTCTATGATAAATCCTAAAGCTACGGTTTCTAATAATCAAACAGGAAAATTTAGAATTGTTTTAGAATCTAGTTCAGGATTTTTGGGAGGAGTTGCAAGCAATCAAAATTGCTACGAAGTCTTAAAAGAATTTGAATATTACTATGAGCCAAAGATTAATGATTATTACACTTTCCAATGCCAAACAGGAGGAAAAATAAATGTAGTTGTAGATGCGCAAGGAGTAAACCCTCTTAATTATGAAATCGTACAAAAAGACGGCGTTGCTTTTGCTTTAAACAACGGTACAAATCCTGTATTTACTAGTCTAGACCCTGCAATTTATAAAATAAAAGTTACTGATGGCTGTACCAACGTAACTTATATTACAGTTTCTGGAACTACTTCTAAACTACCAATTATAAAACCAAGCAATCTTTGCGACGGACAAAATGGTAAACTATACATAGATGGACTTAATTTTATGACTATTACTTGGACTAAAGGTACAGATCCTACAGTTTTGGCAACTGGTAACACACTCAATTTTACACCTTACAATACTGTAATAAATGCAGGAACTTATTATGCTCATATTTCTTACGCAGGAAATGATGTAAATTGTAGCAATCAGGCTTTGTCTTTTACCATTAATCCTGTGGCAATATCACCAGAAGCAGGAAACGGACAAACTGTAACCGTTTTACAAAATTCGGTTACTTCCGCATTAAATTTATTTGATTACATTACTCCTCCTTATGATAATTACGGAAATTTCACCGCAGTTTCACCAGTAGTAAACCCTTATTTGGCTTCTAATAATTTTGATGCTGTAAGTGCACCAACAGGAGATTACCAATTTCTATATACCGTAAATGGAACTTGTTCTGGAACTGATACCACCACAATTACTATTCATCTAACAGGAAGTTGCACCCAAGATCCTGCAACAGGAACAGCAATTTTAGGAAATGTAGTAGGAATTTCGAGTATAAATATTCAGCCAATAAAAGCAAACCCTGAAAACACAAAAGGTTGGCCAGAAGATGTAAACAATGCTTATCTGGTTTTAGCATCTAAAAACAAAGGATTTGTACTTACCAGAACTACCTCTTCTGCAATTACAACACCATCAGAAGGAATGCTGATTTGGGATACAACCGATAAATGTATAAAATTATACAACGGAACCACTTGGAACTGCATTCAAAAATCGTGTAATAATTAATAAAAAAGTTTGAGAAAAAATGAAAAAATATATTTTAATCGCAGGTTTAGTTTTGTTCTTTGGAAATTTGCACGCACAAGTTGCCATTGGTAAAACCACTACTTCTACATCTGGATTATTAGAATTTAATGATGATACAACTAATGTAAAAGGAATAATTTTACCTAGAACTACATCCGCAATCGCTACAGAATCTGGAACCATAACCTTTGATGCTATTTCCAAAAAGATACAATATTTTGATAAAGATTTTGCAACTTGGAAAGATCTTACCGATGAGGGAAGCTATACCGAACAAATACCTGTTGCATCTTCCGATGTAAGTGATGGTGTAATAATAGGCGCCGAAATTTCTACCGCAAAAGGTGTTTTGGTTTTAGAATCTGCAAACAAAGCCCTTATTTTGCCAAAAATAGCAAACCCACATCTTAATGTAAAAAATCCAGAACCAGGAATGATTTGTTATGATACTGCGAGTAAAACTTTTGCTCTATTTAATGGAACTAAATGGCATTATTGGAAATAAAAACTAAACCTTAATATTTTAAAAATTTTGGCAAAGTTTTTTTATAATTCTTATTATAATTGATAACACCCGAAAGTCTCAATTTAAAACCTTTATGTGATGTTTATCAGATTATGATTGAAGCAATTTTTGATTATCTTTACAGAATTATTTTTAATCAAACATTCAATTCAAAAATGTATAACCATTGTTTCTATTTATTAAGTATTCCAAAAAGCAAAACAAAATTCAAACTCTTTTTTGTCTTACTATTTTTCAATATTTTGTTTGTGACTGCACAGAAAAAAGATTCTTTGGGTATAATGTATGACCAATACCTTTCAACAATCTTAAAAGATGTAAGCAAAGCAAAGCAGAATTTCAAAAAACTTTCTGAAAAAGCTTTTATTGCGAAAAATTACAATATTTATTTAAAGTCATTATTGACAATTAGTTATTGCGACCTCAATCTCGATGATCCTAATGAAACGATAAAATCTTGCAATTTCACAATACACGAGGCAAAAAAATATAATAATAAAGCAGTTGAAATAAAAGCTCTTTCATTTCAATCATTAGCTTATTCTACCTTGGGATTGTTTGATGAATCGAGAGAATCCATAGACAATGCCTTAATAATAAGCGAAGCTATTGATAATGAATCCGATTCTATGAAGATGATTCGAGGAAACTTATTTTTTTCTAAATACGAATATTTTAGCCAAAAAAAAGAACTTCAAAATGCCTTATTAGCCAATAACAATTCAATTAAAGAGTATTTGAAATTAAAAAATCCCGATGCCAAATCTGAAATGTTAATTCCTGCTTATATTAATAATGCGATGATATACCGCGATTTGAAGCAAATAGATTCAATGAAAGTTTATACCCAAAAATCTTTTACGCTGAATCCCGAAAAATTTCAGCATTTTGGGGTTCTGTCCGAATGTTATACGAATTTTGGGGTTTACTATCAAGCAAAAAAAGAGACCCAAAAGGCTGAACAAAATTTTGAAAAAGCCATTGAATTAGCCGAAAAATATCATGTAATCAATTCTAGATTAGATGCTTATAAATATGCACATCAGTTTTATTCTTTTTTGAATAATGAAAAAAAGCATGAAAAATACCTTATCAAATTTCAAAAATTGAACGACAGTATTAATGCTATTTCTAAGCAAAAAATTAATGAAACTGTAAAAAATATAGTGAAAAATAAGCAGAAAACCACCAAAAATAATTATACCAAAATCATCGGCTTTTTGACGATTGCAATTATTCTTTTAATTTTTGTTTGTTTTTTTGCTTTGTCTCATTCTAAAAAATTGAAAAACAAAAACTTAATTACTTCTGATTTATTGAAGAAAAAAGAAGTAGAAAACACCATTTTAGAAGCCAAAATCAATGAATCATTTGAAGAATTAACACAATTAGCTAAAGAAAATTCGCCTAATTTTTATGTGAAATTTTCAGAAATTTATCCAGAAATAAATCAAACTTTATCCAAAGAGCATCCGCAACTTTCAACTTTTGAGAAAAGTTTTTTAGCAATGGTTTTTCTTAATTTTTCTAATAAAGAACTCGCTAGTATAGAATCTGTGAGCCTAAAAACAATAGAAATAAGAAAGTACAGAATAAGGAAAAAGTGCAATCTAGAATCTGGACAAGATTTAAAAAAATGGCTAGATGAATTAGCAAATTTAAAAATAGATTATCAGTAAAATTAGAATCACTTTCTACTCTAAAAATTCGGTTGAACAATCAATCGAATTTTTTGTATTTTTAAGCCAAATAAAAAACACAATGAAAAAAATCACCTTACTTTTTACCCTACTCTTTTTCGGGGTAATTTCTGCACAAGAAAATTTTGAATTAACAACCCTTAGAATTGGACCTTACAAAATCTTTATGAAAGCTGATGAAGCAGAAAAAATTTCAGGAAGAAGGCTTCAACAATATGATGATTGGGACAAAAGCAATATCGTCATTTTCCAAGGAGAAATAATAGATGTAAAACTTCAAAATACTTATATCAGCGAAAAAGAAAATAATGTTTCTGCTATTTATACGCTTTCTACCAAAAGTGCAAAATTTAAAACTAAAAAAGGATTGGGTGTAGGAAATACCAAAGATGAACTGATAGAAGCCTACAAAAATTACCCGAATTTCTCTGTAAACCAAGGTTGGGATGAGAAAGGCGAAAAATTATCTAAAACCATCAGCTATTTTAATCTTTCGGATAATGATGCAAGTACTGAATTGAGTTTTAAATTAGAAAACAATATAGTGATAGAAGTAAGCATTTATATTAACGAAGGTTGCTAAAAAACAGATGTTTTTGTGCTATTTTACCGCCTAAAAATCTTATTTTTGTAGTTCATAAAATCCAAATTTAATGAGTAAATCAATAGAAGAGTTAAAATCACTCACCACACAAATCAGAAGAGACATTTTGAGAATGGTTCACGCCGTAAGTTCAGGACATCCTGGTGGAAGTCTTGGTTGCGTAGAATATTTTACAGCACTTTATGGCAAAGTAATGAATTATAAATTTCCGTTTTCTATGGAAGCAAAAGGAGAAGATGCTTTTTTCCTTTCAAACGGGCATATTTCTCCAGTATTTTACAGCACTTTAGCAAGATTCGGATTTTTCCCTGTACAAGAACTTTCTACATTTAGAAAATTAAACTCAAGATTACAAGGTCACCCAACCACACACGAACACCTAGAAGGCATCAGAATGAGCTCTGGCTCCTTAGGACAAGGACTTTCCGTAGGTATTGGTACAGCACTTGCTAAAAAATTAGACGGTGATAACTCTTTGGTTTATACCCTACATGGTGATGGAGAATTGCAAGAAGGACAAATCTGGGAAGCACTAATGTTTGCCGCTGCTAAAAAAGTAGATAACCTTATTGCAACGATTGATTATAACGGACAACAGATTGACGGAAGCACAGAACACGTTCTGTCTTTAGGAAATCTACATGCTAAGTTAGAAGCCTTCGGTTGGGAAGTTTTAGAAGAAAAAAATGGTAACGATTTAGAAGCAGTTATTGCTGTTTTAGAACACGCTAAATCTAAAGCAGGCAATGGTAAACCAATAGCCATAATGCTCCATACAGAAATGGGTAATGGTGTAGATTTTATGATGGGGTCTCACGCTTGGCACGGCAAAGCGCCTAATGACGCTCAACTAGAAAATGCACTTACGCAATTGGCATTAGACGAGGTAGCAGATTACTAAAATCTTTGATAATTTCTGATAATGAAAAAACTAATACTCGCCGCATTAATTTGTACGTTTTCTGTAAGTTTTGCTCAGGAAAAGAAAATTAATTTTACCAAAAAGCTTAACTACAAAATTACCTTCAAAAAGACTGAAAAAGAACCTGCTACAGCTGATTTTAAGTTTCAATCTTACGTAGGCAAGAATAAAGAATTTCTTACTACAGGAAATATAAGAGGGCAAATCGTAAATTTCTATACAGAAAACAACAATACTCATTTGGTAAATATTGGCTTAAATAACAGACTTACTGCCAATAATGTTTATTTATTAAATGGTTATCAGCTCTTTGAAGATGAAGTTTTCGAGCAAAAATTCGCTGCATCTAAACTCAACACATCAGAAACCATTTTAGGAATCCCTTGTGAGAATTTTATTTTAAAGCCCATTTTTGTAAATAATGGTGAGGAAAACAATAACGAAACAGAGAATTTAAAAGCATGTATTAATGAAAAACACGCCATTAATAATATGCCCGTTTTAAGTTCAATCTTCAATTCATTAGAAAACTTTAGAAAAGTAGATTTTAATATTTCTGGTTTAATTTTAAAAATGGGACCAGAAAAAACGTATAATGAAGAGCATTTGGTTTTAGAATCCATCACAGATAATAACGATTATGCACTAATAGATTCCCAAAAATTGATTGCCGATACGCAAAAAGCAAGAGATTCTATTATTGCTTTAACCAATGAATGGAAAAAATTGTATTCAGACTCAGCTGTTGCCAATGTAGATTCGGCAGCTGTATTTCGCGATTATGATTTAATCCCAGAATACAAATCTACCTATAAGATTGAACCTAAAAGAGATACTGTAAATCTTGCTATTGAGAATGAATCCTCAGAACATTTTCTAAAAGGCATCCCAAAACATTGTACTAACATTGATAAAGAAATGCCTAAATTCGAAATGAAAGATTTAGACTATCACGTAAAAAACTACGTAGGACAAATGTGCGACATGTATCTTACACAATCTTATGCACATAGTGTAGCGATAAAAATTACATTAGACGAAATTAGAAGAGAAGCACTTTATCTGCTTCATATAAGAGAAAAGTTATCTGATAAAGACCGAAAAAAACTAGATAAATACTTAGATAGTTTAGATTAAATTATAAAAAAAATTCACATGAAATATACATACACAGAAAAAAAAGATACAAGAAGTGGTTTTGGAGCCGGATTAGCAGAACTTGCTGATAAAAACCCAAACGTAGTAGCACTTTGTGCCGACTTAATTGGTTCTCTAAAAATGGAGAAATTCATCGAAAAAGCGCCTGAAAGATTTATTCAAACAGGGATTGCCGAGGCAAATATGATGGGGATTGCTGCAGGATTAGCAACAGCAGGCAAAATCCCTTTTGCGGGTACTTTTGCCAACTTTGCTACGTCTAGAGTTTTAGACCAAGTTCGTCAGTCTATTGCTTATTCTAACAAAAATGTGAAGATTGCAGCTTCTCACGCTGGTTTAACTTTAGGAGAAGATGGCGCAACGCACCAAGTTTTAGAAGATATTGGACAAATGAAAATGTTACCAGGTATGGTAGTCATCAATCCTTGTGATTATAACCAAACCAAACAAGCTACCCTTGCCGCTGCAGAATACGAAGGTCCTGTTTACTTAAGATTCGGGAGACCTGTAGTACCTGTTTTTATCCCAGAAGATATGCCTTTCGAAATTGGTAAAGGAATTTTACTTCAAGAAGGAAAAGATGTTACGATTGTAGCTACTGGACATTTGGTTTGGGAATCTCTACTTGCTGCTGAAGAATTAGAAAAAGAGGGCATCTCTTGCGAAATCATCAACATCCACACCATCAAACCTTTAGATGAAGAAATTATTCTGAAATCTGTAGAAAAAACAGGTAAAATTGTAACTGCAGAAGAACATAATTATCTTGGTGGACTTGGTGAGTCTGTTGCTGGAATGTTGGCAAGAAAAAGACCAACTCCGCAAGAATTTGTTGCTGTGAATGATACTTTCGGGGAAAGTGGAACGCCTGCAGAACTTATGCATAAATACAAAATAGATTCTATTGCTGTACAAGAAGCGGTAAAAAGAATCTTAGCAAGATAATTTGGACTTCATTTTTCAACAAAAAATCCTATTCGGTTTGAATAGGATTTTTTTATTTATAATTTTAAGAAAGCTTCACCTTGTTCGGTTTTTAGTGCCATATCATAAATAGAAATCTCTGAAAGAGAAGCCTTTAAACCCTCTCGAATTGGCTTGTATTTAAAATGAAAAGGACAAGGCTTTTCTGAAGAGCATTTCTCTAATCCAAAAGCACATCTGGTAAGAATATCTGGTCCATCTGTAATGAGCACGATTTCAATGAGCTTTATTTCTTCTAATTTATCCAAATCTATAGAGAAACCGCCTTGTTTCCCTTTATTAGAGAGTAAAATTCCTTTTTTTGAGAGAGGTTGTAAAATTTTAGCAACAAAAGATTCTGGCGCATTGGTAGCTTCAGAGATTTGTTTAACATTCGTTTTTCTCCCTGCCAGAGCCTCTTGAGCGATAAAGATGACAGATTTTATGGCGTATTCACAAGCCTTTGAAAACATTATTAATGATTTTGATTGGTTTATTAATCAAATGTAAAAAATTTATTCAGATTAATTTGTCTTATTTTCAATTATTTATAAAAATTCCACTTAGGGATTATCGCTAGCAAGCCTAAACCTACAAATGCAAATAAATTAAATATATCTGCATACAACAATGTAGATAGATAATATTGGTGCAAATAAAAATGAATGAAAACCAACAAAGGAAAGGCAAAAACACCTATTTTTCTATAAAAATAGATCGCTATGATTGATAAAATAATTAAAAAATCGATTCCAAGAATAAGATAAGAAAAATCAATAGGGATATTAATATCTTTATGCTGATTATACTCTGTAACATCTACCCCAATGCTTAAAACGGAAAGGAGAGATAAAATAATAATAGCGGCATAAAAACTTGTTGTTTTTGCAGGGCTTTTATCAAAAAAATTATCGTCCATAATGATATGATTTATAAAAAAAGCTTTTGAAGAATCAAAAGCTCTAAAATTTATGTAAATATAGCGTTTTAAACAGAAATAGCGTTTATTAATCTATTTTTATCACTTAAATATTCTTCCATAGAAATCATAGATTCTGTTCTCATAACATCTTGGATATCATCTATTTGATAGATAATTCTTTTTGCATCTTCTGTATGTTTTGCTTTTACTTTACAGAAAATATTGTATTTCCCTGAAATAACGCTTGCTTCAACAACGTTAGGAATTGTTGCTAACTCTTTAAGAACTTCTTGCGTTCTGTTAGATTTTGTTAACAAAATACCAATAAATGCAGTGAAATGGTAGTCTAGTTTACCATAATCAATATTAAGAGAAGAACCAAGGATAATGCCTGCATCTTCCATTTTTTTAACTCTTACGTGTATTGTACCAGCAGAAACGTCCATCTGCTTAGCTATTTCAGTAAAAGGCATTCTTGTATTTTCTACTAAGAAGTCTAGAATTTTTTTGTCTATTTCGTCTAATTGATAGTTCATAGCTGTGTTTTTTAGATTATTAAATTTATAAAAAATGCTATCTTTTTTTTGCAAATTTATAAAATATAATTGAAATTATAAAATATTATTTTCATAAAAAATATTGATATTTATCACAAAAAACACACGTTTTTTATTATTTCACACTATCTTTTTTTAGAGAATCTGCTTTTATTGAATTAGATTTCTGAATAGAATCTTTAACTTTTTTATTCTTTTTGAAAAAAGTATTGAAACTTCTGCTATATAAAACGCCAACTCCATAAGATTGGTTAGCATTACTTCCCAAACCTGTTACTAACCCAATATTTGAAGGCTTAGAGTAGCCTCTTACCACGAAAGAACCATCATTATTTTTAGACAAATCGTACTCTACTTGCCCAGAAAAAGTATTATTATTAGAAATAGTAGATTTAGAAATTGGGATACCTAAAGAAGACTTAAACTTCCACCGTGGTGATGCATTATAAGTTACTCCTGCATTGGCTCTATCTGCAGTATTAGAAACCTCACTTCCTCTGATGTAATCCAAATCAACCTGAAACTCATCACTAATCGTATTAATTACATTTCCTAATTGTTTTAAAACCAAATTAGCGCCTGTGGATATACCTGTAGAGCCGATATCAATCCTATCAAAACCACCTGTGTTTGATGTATTGAAACTGTTAAGTAATAATACAGAACCAAACTGAATGGTTTTTTCGTCGCTATATCCTATTTTAGCCGAGAGCGCTTCTCTAGCTTGCGTGGAAGCTTCAGGAGCTAAAATATCAAACTCTATTTTAGGATTTTTAAGATTTTGTCCGATTTTAGTTTGTAATTTAACATTAATTGGACCTAAATTCCCGATTCCCAAATACTCACTTGCATTAGAAACAGTCTTAAAATAATTGGCATTGATGTTTAATGAAGGATTAAAAGGATCTCCGTCCCAAGCTATATTACTGCCTTTTTCAATAAAAAATTCTTTATTTAAAAATAGCTTTTGATGGTATTTACCGTTATCAACAGTATAGGTGCCATCTAAGATAATTTTATCATTCCTCATCGCAAACTTTAGTTTCTCTGATGCTCCTCTAACAGAAATATCACCAATATCATCTCCTACCAAAACATTAACTTCTGAGCCTTTATCTATACTAATCAGTAAGCCAATATCCATATTAACGCCTTTTTTAACGCCTTGGTCTATACTTACAACACCTGTTTTATCTTCTTTTAAGAATCTTAGCATTTTAAATTCATCAACAGAAGAAGAGGTGTTGCTATTTAAAGTAAATACACTATTATTTAAAATTTGGAAAGGTTCTGAGTTTTCTTGAGTGTCTTTACCTGCTGCAATACTGAGTTTACCATTATCAAAACCTACAAACAAGTCTCCTTTCCCGTAGATTTTACCCCAAAACAAATCGAAATCTTTTTGTTTAGTATCTAAAAGCATCAAATTTTCAGAACGTATTAATATTTGTGGAACTCTTATATTAGAAAAATCACTCAAATCAATAATTAAAACAGAAAGCGTACCAGAAGAATTATCTCTTCCGTCAGAAATTTTCACAGGATCTGTAAGCAATATGTTGCCGTTATTAACAATTAATGTGGTGTCTTCAAAAGAATAATCTACTCCATTAAAATTGACTTTCAGCCCGAAGTCTTTTATCGCAATATCTCCTCCGTAATTAATGTCATTAAGAGGCCCATTGATGGAAACAATACCCGATGCTTTTCCTCTAAAATTTGAGAAAATCCCTTTCACAAAAGCTTTCACAAAAGCTAGGTTAAAATCTTGTAAGCTGGCCGATAAATCTAACTTCGGTGAGGTTGCATTATTATCTACTGTACCTGTAACTTCTAACTGGTTTTTCCCTAAAAACTCAGACGAGGTAATCTTTGCATTAATATCAAAAACATTAGGAACCGTACTATTTTTAGCAGAAACAATCATATTCCCCATGTTGTTACCACTTAAGAAAATATCTCTTACTTCTAAATCTACCAGAGGTTCGAAGTTGGTTTTAGTCATTTTCAGTTTTAAATTACCATTGGCAATTCCTTTTAAATCGAGATTTCCTTTTTGACCTAAAACATCTAATAATTTAGAAATTTCTAGGTTTTTAACATCAATATCGGCAGTAAAATCTTTAGCATTTTTAAAGGTAGTTTCTTTTACAAACAATTCACTTTCATCAGAAAAAAGTCTAAGGTTTTTAATTAAAAAATCTCCCGTTTTTTTTCGATAAGTAATGCTATGATTAAGTTCTGGAGACGTATCTACACTCCAAGTAAAATTATTGAGTTTAACTTCCGTTGGCTCAAACCTTATTACATAATCTCCGTTGCTGTCTATGCTTTGGTTGAGATTTACAGCATAAGATTTCAGTCTTTCTTCTAGTTCATCTTCTAGACTACCGTGTTTGAAATTCGCTGCAAGGTGAAGAACAGTATTATTCTCATTATTCCCCATCAGAGAAATATCTCTCAGCACATTTTTATTGTATTCTACCCTAGCAACATTTAGATTGATTTGTTCTGATGGACTAGCGGTATTGATTCTCACAAAGAGATTTTCAACCATTGCAGAATCCTTTGTTACCCTATTCTCATCAATTTTATACTCTGGGTTAGCCTTCGCCAATAATTTATCTGCTTCAGAAATTTCTTCTTTTTTCAGCATGATATATTTAATAGAAGTAGCGTCTGCATTAAGCACCAAATCGTTAGTATTCCCGTTAAAAGAGCCATTAATTCTCGCTCCTTCTGGGATTTTGAGATTCGGTTCGAAATAATTTACCAATTGTTGATTGACTTCGAAAATATAGGTAAACTCTTGTCCTTTAAAATACTTTCTTTCTGGGTTACCCACCAATATTTTATTGAAACCATTTTGGAACATCCCGCCTAAATCTCCCAAGTTGTATTTCCCCGAAATATTGCCTCTCACTACATTTGGCATATCTACAGCCACCACTCTTTTCCCGTCTTCAAAGAAAGCCTTCACATCACCATTCGGTACGTCTATTTTTTGTTCTCCCGCAAAGAAAACTACATTATTGAGTTGGGCATCCAAATTCATATCATTTACATTGGTAAAAGCAATTCTGCCATCTACATTACCCTTAAAAACAGACTTTCCGTTCCCAGGAACTCCGAAGTAACTCAAATTCAAATAATCAATATTTCCTTTAATATCTGCTAACAATCTTTTGGTTGAAAAATCAATTTTCCCTTCAATATTTCCTTTGGCTTCTTCATCATTAATATTAATAATCCCGTTGTATTGTTTTTTAGAAAGCGTTCCGTTTAAGACTAAATTATTGATGGTTTTTCCTGTAATCTCAATTCTAGAAATTGTAGATTGGGTTTTCAGAGTCAAAGTATTTACATCAAAACCTCTTCCATCAACATTAATTTTACCAGTAATTAATCCTACAGCATTATTCTTCGTAATCGCAGCCGCATTAAAGTCTTTAATATCTAAAATCCCTTTGTACCTTGGTTCGTGCTGGTCTATATCAGACAAAACAATATCTGCATTCGCTCTACCAATTGTAGTAATGGCGTTTCCTTTGGCTATAACTCTTTTCGGAGTTACATCTACTGCACCTTTGTACTGAATTCTACCAAAAGGATCGGCAAAATTCTTCATTTTTTGCGCGACAAAAGTGGGCATTAAACCTCTTAAAGCAGGATACGTAATATCCATAGAAATCTGATTGGTTACAATATTGAAGTTCCCTTTCAACAAATCTTTAAACTTTGTTTTTGGAGTATTGAGGCTAACATCTTTCCCTGCGAGAACAAAATTTTCGAGTTTAAAATCATTCAGCGCTCCATACATTTTCCCTGACAGAGAAATTGGCGAATAATTGTCCCATTTGGTTGCTAAATAAGAAATATCATAACCAGAAATATTGCTACCTGGCTTCAAATCCATATCCCAAACTACTTTGTTATTGAAGTCTTGCCAATGCGTTTCTTTATTTAAATGAAACGTTAAATCGCCTTGTAAAAGAGAATGATCTGTAAAAAAAGTAAGTTCATTCAGCGAAAGATGTTCTTTATCTAAGTCTAATTTCCCTGAAAAAGTATCTACAAAATGAGTTTTACCCCATCTTTTGGTTCGGAAGGTAAAATTATTGATGTTTGCTTTTACTTTCGGACCAATTACATTCAGTTTTGGAACAACCAGATTAACGTCTTCTGCTTGCAGCCACTTTCCTTCGTCTCCATCGTGATTTTGGTTGATGATGGAGACTTTAGAATCTCTAATTTCTAATCTTGTATTGAGCTTAAAAACGGGTTTTTTAGGATCTCTTGGCTTTCCATCATCGAATTTATTAATAAATCTGTTAAAATTATCAATAGAATCGCCTTTGTAAGTCACCACTTTTACATCTGCATTCGTAAGTGTTAAAGTGCTAAAATCTAACTGATTTTTTTTATCAATCACCATAGATTGAACGATGGAAAACCAATCAGAATCCGCTCTCAGTTCTTTAGCAACAATAAGGTCTTTATTTTTATGATCTTTAATGTTTAATCCACGAATAATTACATCACCAAAAATATTAACCTCAACATTTTCTTTAGAAATATTAATTCCAAAATCTTTATTAAGCACTCCTAAAACTTTACCCGCAATATAATCTTTTGTTGCAGGGATATTAATTGCCACCAAAATAGCAAGAAATAAAAACGTAATAACTCCTGCAGTCCAAAGAAAAAGTTTTGCCCACCAAGACAATTGTTTCACTTCTTTGGCAGCTTGTTTAGCCGTTTCCACAGGATGTTCTATGGTATTTTTTAAGTTTTCCAGAGCCTCCTGAACTTTTTCTTCCACTTTTTCAGAAAGCGGTTTTTTGTTTTCGGAGTTATTATTTTCTAAATTTGCCATTACTTATGAACGAACCAATTATTTTAGGAATAGAATCTTCTTGTGACGATACTTCTGCAGCTATCATTAGAGGTAATGTTATCTTATCTAATATTGCCGCCAACCAAACAATACACCAAGAATATGGTGGTGTAGTGCCAGAATTGGCTTCTAGGGCGCATCAACAAAACATTATTCCTGTAGTTGAAAAATCCTTCACTAAAGCAAATATACAACAAAAAGATATTTCTGCCATAGGTTTTACCAGAGGTCCTGGACTTTTAGGTTCACTTCTCGTAGGAACTTCTTTTGCAAAATCTTTAGCAATGAGTTTAGATGTTCCTTTAATTGAAGTTAACCACTTACAAGCGCACATTCTCTGTCATTTTATAGACGATGCAAATCCAATGCCACCGAAATTTCCGTTTTTGTGCCTCACCGTTTCTGGAGGACATACGATGATTGTTTTGGTGAAAGATTACTTCGATATGGAAATCATCGGAAAAACCATAGACGATGCAGCTGGTGAAGCTTTTGACAAAATCGGGAAAATTATGGACTTAGATTATCCCGCCGGTCCAATTATTGATAAATTAGCAAAATTAGGAAACGAAAACGCTTTTACTTTTGGCAAGCCAAAACTGGATAATTATGATTATTCTTTCAGCGGAATTAAAACTTCGGTGTTGTATTTCCTTCAAAAACAATTGAAAGAAAACCCTAATTTCATCAAAGAAAATGTAGAAAACCTTTGCGCTTCAGTACAAAAAACAATTATTGATGTTTTGATGAAAAAATTGGAAAAAGCGGCCAAAGATTACAATGTAAAAGAAGTGGCTATTGCGGGCGGAGTTTCTGCGAACTCAGGACTGAGAAAAGCCATGCAAGACAATGTAGAAAAATTGGGCTGGAATGTTTACATTCCAAAATTTGAATACACTACTGATAACGCTGCGATGATTGCAATGGTGGCTAAACTTAAGTTCGAAAAAGGAGAATTCACCGACTTAAGAACCAGCGCAACGGCGAGATATGAAATGTAGTTGGAAGTTGGAAGTCAGAAGACAAAAAATATAAATAATTAATACGTAACTTTAAAGATTTAAATAAACTCGAAACAAAAATAAAAACATATGGCATCAGGATTTTTTGCAATTTTAGATGATATTGCTGCTTTAATGGACGATGTAGCAATGACTACAAAATTAGCAACCAAAAAAACCGCAGGAATTTTAGGAGATGATTTAGCCGTAAATGCAGAAAAAGCAACTGGCTTTCTTTCTTCCAGAGAATTACCTGTACTTTGGGCAATTACCAAAGGTTCTTTCCTTAATAAACTCATTATTTTACCTATCATTTTTCTGCTTAATTGGTTGTTTCCTGTTGCGATAAAAGTAATTTTAGTAATTGGTGGTTTATATCTAGCTTATGAAGGTGTAGAAAAAATTATAGAATATTTCTTCCATAAAAACGAACACAAAACCGAACACGAAGCAGCATCTGATGTTATGGATGATGCTGTTGCCGTAGAAAAAGCAAAAGTAAAATCTGCAATAACCACCGATTTTATTCTGTCTTTAGAAATTGTAATCATTGCACTAAGTTCTGCATTAGACAAACCTATTTTACAACAAATTATTACAGTTTCACTCGTTTCAATCATCGCAACTATTGGGGTTTACGGCATTGTAGCATTAATTGTAAGAATGGATGATGCTGGCTACAACCTTCAAAGAAAATCTAAAAAACAAAGCGGAATTTTATTCAATATCGGTCAATTATTGATTAATTCTTTACCTTGGGTAATCAAAATTTTAGGTGTTGTGGGTACAATTGCGCTTCTTTTGGTTGCGGGTGGTATTTTCGTTCACAATATAGAATACATTCATCATTTAACTGAAGGATTGCCAACGCCAACAATGGTTAATGAATTTGCGGTGGGGATTATTGGCGGATTAATCGTGGTACTGGTAATTACCTTGGCAAAAAAACTTATTTCTTTATTCAAAAAATAATTAAAATGAAACTTTTCTTTGGCGAAATTATTCCTGATGTTAAAATTAACGACGAAGAGCAACAACACATCGTAAAAGTTCTTCGTATGAAAGAAGGCGAAGAAATTTTCGTAACAGACGGAAAAGGAAATCTCGCCAAAGGAAATCTTGTTTTTGAAGGAAAAAAAGTAAATTTAGACGTTACCGAAATTCAAGAATACTCGCCAAAACTCACCAGACAATTGCACATTGCGATTGCGCCAACAAAAAATATCGACAGAATAGAATTTTTTGTTGAAAAAGCAACAGAAATGGATATTTCTGAAATTACCATTCTGAATACTGAAAAAACGGAACGCAAAAATCTGAATATTGAAAAGCTGAGAAAACAAGCTGTTGCTGCATCTAAACAAAGTTTAAGATTCTTTTTCCCGAAGATTAATGATGTTACAAAATTATCAGATTTCGTTAAAAACATCAACCCAGAAACTACTTTTGTAGCGCATTGCGATTCGTCTTTTGAGCGCACCAATCTCAGCGAAATCCCAGAATTGCCCAATCCTACTTTCCTTATTGGCCCTGAAGGCGATTTCTCTGAAAAAGAAATTAAAATATTAGCCGAAAAAGGCATAAAAGCTGTTTCTTTAGGACACCAAAGATTAAGAACAGAAACTGCTGGGATTTTCGTAGCAGCGTGGAATTACTATAAGTCAATAAGTGAATAGTCAATTTTTTCCTTCGGAAAAGTGAATTTTTAAAATCTCTCACTGATTTAGCAAATTTGGCTGATTTCTAAATGCTAAAAAAAATCTGCAAAATCAACGCAATCTGCGAGACTAATTTTTCAAAAATCTTTCCAAAAGTTCTTCGCCACTTCTGATGGAATTTACCGTCCATCTAATTTTCATTTCCAGCAATTTTTCATCAGAAAGTTTATAGTCAATTCCAGATTTCATCAGCTTTTGCTTCAATTCGTACATACAAATTGCAGCGGCAACAGACACATTAAAACTCTTGGTAAAACCAAACATTGGGATTGCCAAAGTTTCGTCTGCAAAATCTAAAATTTCATCAGAAACACCTTCCAATTCTGTCCCGAAAACCAAAGCAATGGGTTCTTTTACTTCGTAATCGGGCAACATGGTCGCATTTTTTTCTGGTGAAACTGCCAAAATTTTATAACCTCTGCTTTTAATTTCTTTTAAAGAATCAAGATTATTCGGCATTTTTTCTACTTTCACCCAAGTTTCTGCGCCTTTGGTTACCTTAAGATTAGGATTGAAAACATTTTCTTCTTCTAATGCAACAACGTGATGAAAACCACACGCTTCTACACTTCTCACAATGGCTGCAGCATTACGAAACTGATATACATCTTCCATCACTGGCAATACAAAATCGCTGCTTTCTTTAGAAAAATGTTCAATTTTTTGGAGTCTTTCTTCGGTAAGAAATTGCTTTAAATACTCAAAAGTAGCTTCAAGTTTTTCATTTGGAATCATTTAGCAAAGTTGCAAAATATTTTAGAAATTCAGTTAAAATTTTTAAATTTAAAAACTGAAAAATCTCTACGTAAAGAATATTTTCAATGAAAAGAAAAGTCCTCATCATCTACACTGGCGGAACCATTGGGATGGAAAAAGATTACGAAACAGGAAGTTTACGAGCTTTTGATTTCAACCATATCTTCAATAAAATCCCAGAAATGAATTTGCTGGAATGCGAAATCATCGTTCATCAGTTCTCAGAACCTTTGGATTCGTCTGATGTTGGCCCAGAAGAATGGAAAGAAATTGCCAAACTCATCGAAAAAAATTATCAGAATTATGATGGTTTTTTAATTCTTCACGGCACAGATACAATGGCTTATACGGCTTCTGCACTCAGTTTCATGCTGAATAATTTGAAAAAACCTGTGATTCTTACGGGCTCACAATTACCCATCGGAGATTTACGAACCGATGCTAAAGAAAATCTACTAACTAGCCTTTATTACGCGAGTTTGTACATTGATAATGAAGCCGCAATACAAGAAGTTGCGTTGTATTTTGAATATAAATTATTAAGAGGAAACCGCTGTTTGAAGTATTCTGCTGAGAATTTTGATGCTTTCATCAGTCCAAATTATCCCTTATTGGGCGAATCTGGTGTTCATTTAAAAATTGAAGAATCTAGATTGTATAGAACTGAAAGCAATGAGCCATTTCATGCTGATTTGCATTTGAGTGACAAAGTTTTTCTTTGGCGAATTTTCCCTGGAATTAATTTAGAAAACTTACCCGAAATCCCTAAAATTAAAGTGCTTATTTTACAAGTTTTTGGTTCTGGAACGATTTTCAGTAATAAAAAAACGGAAGAAATTTTACAAAAAATAAAAAATAACGGGACTGAAATTGTAGTAATCTCCCAATGTATCTCTGGCGGAATTAGCATCGGAAAATACAATAATAGTAATGTTTTCAAAAAAATTGGTGCTATCAGCGGAAGAGACATTACCGCAGAAAGTGCGTTGGCAAAGGCTATGCATATTATTGATAACCCAAGATATGAAAATGATTTTGCTGAAAACTTCAGTAAAAATCTTCGTGGTGAGATTTCCGAAATTGAAGAATAAGCCTTACATTTGCAGACTTAAATAGAGAGGTGTCCGAGTGGTTGAAGGAGCTACCCTGGAAAGGTAGTATACGGGTAACTGTATCGAGGGTTCGAATCCCTTCCTCTCTGCAAAAAAAACATTGATAATCAAAAAATTACAATATTTACACCTAAAATTACACCCAATTTTAAAAATTGGGAATATTTTATTTAAATCAAAAAACTCTTTTTTAGAAACCAAATAAGTTACGTTTGCAAAACGAAGTAAGAACCTTCGATTAGCCAAACGAAAACAAATCTGTATAATATCCTCGTAAATTTCAAAAAATATTCCGCGAAAAATATTTTTCACTTGGAAGATTTCTTAATATTATTTTCTATTTGATTATAAATATTTTGCACAGATAAATTAGATTTTACTTGTTACAATTTTAGTAAATATTTGTGAGAAAAAAATGATAGACATTTAATTTTTTGTGCGTAATACTGATAAGTAGTTGGCAGAATACCATCAATAAATCATTTATAAAAATACTAAATTTTATATTTGAAAGCTAAAAACACTCCTTAAGCAATAATACAATTACTTTTGAAGACATATTCTATCAACAAAATTACTAACTTTGCAAATTATATCAATTATAATAACTTAATGATATTTATAAAAAATTTGTTATGATAACACACACCGTCAAATACATAATACTAAAAAACATTATAAAAAACAAAAAAATTTACTATTTCGTGTACTTAATTAATAACATCGTTAAATATCGTTAGATATCGTTAAGTGTTTCTTGCGCTAATATTATTAAATTTTCCGATTATTAATTACATTTTTGCTAAAAAATAAAACTAAAAATGAAATTTAAATTAAAGACATCTTTTTATTTAAAAAAATATTACAAAACCTTTTCTGAAGGTTTATCTTTTACTTTGAATAATTTTATGTTTTATTTACACTCAAAAAATAAGTTTTATCATTTCAAAACAAACTTTTTTTTAACAAAATCTTTATTGCTTTTTTTTCTTATCTTTTTAATTAGACTATTTTACTCCCAAGAAAAAACACCAACCAAAAATGAAATTGATAGTACCTATAAAACTATTACACCCAAAAATTTGTATAAAGATAATATTGTAAAAGCCATAGAATTATTTTACAAATCAAAAGATATTAATTATAAAAAAGGGCAAATAGATGCGCTGTACAAATTAGCAGAGTTAGAAACTGATTGTGGTAATGGCGCAAAAGCAATGGAGCATATTACTACACTAAAATCTCTTTCATTGTCTTGGGAGGATTATGAATCCTACATTAAAGCTCTTAACCTTGAGGCTAAAAATTTTAATACCGATAAAAACCACAACCAATCTATCAAAATACTTAATCTAGCGAAAAAATACTTACCAAAAATAAAAAGTCCAGAATTACGGAGAAAAAACAAAATAGATATCAATATTTTTAAATGGTACACAATTGAAAGCTCACAATCCCCAAAAGAAACCTACAAGGATTCTCTTATTGCTATTTCTGAAGAAAATTTAAGAGAATCATTTTTATTAAAAGACAAAAATATACGCACCAAAAAGCTTCTCTCTTCTTCTACTCTGTTAGCAACATCACTTATAGAAGTTGGCAAACAGTCTGAAGCTGAAAAATATCTAAAAATAGGAGAAGAGCAAATAAAAGCAACTGATAAAAACAAATATCTTGTTGCTGATTATTACAAAGTAAAAGGTGATTATGAGTATAGAAATAAAGAAAAAAATAAAAACTATCTGGATAGTGCGCTTTCTAATTATAATAAATCACTTGAAATATGCAAATCACTAAAATATGGAGGTTTATTAAAAAAATTATATCCTCAAATTGCTAAGGTCTATGGTGATAAAAATGATTTGGAAAAACAATTATTGTTTAAAGAAAAAGAGATAGCTCTGAAAGACAGCTTAGATCATGATATAGATATTAATCTAAATGAATTCAAACAAAAAGCTTATGAAATCAAAATTTCACCAAATGCATCTTCTGATTTTTTTAATAAATCTATTTTATATATTATCCTACTAGCCTTAGTAGGAATATCAGTATATATTATCAAAAAATATTTATCAAAGAGAAAACACAATAGTCCAGCAACAACTGAAGAAAATCTTTTTGAAAATGAGATACTACCTAAAGATAAGATTGATATCTCTTCTGCAAAAAAACTTACTTCTTTGTTATATGAAGACCCCAATGCTTTTTATTTATCATTCTTGGAGGCCTATCCCGATTTTAGTAAGAAATTACTTGAACTAAATCCTTCTATTAAATCCTCTGATGTTGAGTTTTGTGCACTAATAAAATTAAATCTTGAAACAAAACAGATTGCCCAGTTAAAAAAAATGACGATAGGAGCTGTAGAAGCAAAAAAATACAGAATCAGAAGAAAATTAAATATCTCGAGAGAACAGAATATATACATATTTATCTCTAATCTTTAAGCTGATAAAAAACTGAAAATCAATAATATAAAATTAACGTAAGAAATCGTATGTTGATTTGTCAGTCATCGTTAATACATAAAGGCTATATTTTTTTATTATATAAACCCGTAGTGCATTATAAAAAAGGTTACTCATAATACGAAAATTTCGTATATTGTATTGATTATCAATCTAATACGTTATGAATAACCTAGATGCAATTTACGATTT